>NZ_JBFUHN010000015.1:0-102396 GCF_056402375.1 Variovorax sp. P4_B10
GCCTATGGCAGCGCGGGCACCTTGACCCTGGTCGGCGTGTTGCTGGCCGTGGGCGTGCTGGTGGGCGAGGGCGCGATCGGTGCGCCCGCGGCCGCGCTTGCGCTGCTGGTGGCGCTGACGGCCACCGAACCTTTCGCGGCCTTGCGGCGAGGCGCACTCGACGCGGGGCGCACCTGGCTCGCAGTGCGGCGCCTCGCCCCGCGAATGGCGGTGGAAGACGCGCTGCCGGCGACGACCAGGGCCGAAGCGTCCGTCGCAGTGCGCCTGAGCCATGTCACGGTCATGCACCCCGGCAGCCGGATCCCGGTCCTGAGCGATGTCTCGCTGACCCTGGCCGCGGGCGAGCGGGTCGCGTTGATCGGAGCGAGCGGCGCCGGCAAGTCGACCTTGCTCTCGGTGGTCGCCGGAGAAATCGCACCGCAGTCCGGCAACGCGAGCGCGCAGCCACCCTGCCTGCTGACCCAGCGCACCGAGCTCTTCCAGGACAGCCTGCGCGACAACCTCCGGCTCGCCAACCCGGATGCCACCGACGAGCAGCTTTGGGGCGCACTGCGAGCCGCGGGTCTTGAAAGCGATGTGCTCGCGCTGGCAGCAGGCCTCGGCGCCCGCCTCGGCGAAGGCGGCCTCGGCCTCTCCGGCGGGCAATCGCGCCGCCTCGCGCTCGCGCGCCTGCTGCTGCGCCCCGTGCCGCTCTGGCTGCTGGACGAACCCACGGAAGCGCTGGACGCTGCCGTTGCGCACGACGTGCTGCAGCGCCTTGTTCAACAGGCCGGCAGCCGCACGCTGCTCGTCGCCACGCACCTGCGCCGCGAAGCCGCGCTCGCCGACCGCCTGGTGTGCATGCGGCAGGGCCGCATCGTCGCCGACCTGCGGCGCGGCAGCACCGCCTTCGACGCCGCACTGCGCACATTGCGCCCCGATTGAGCCCCACAGAAGAACAGGGAACACAAAGGAAGAACCCATGGACCTCGACATCGTTGCGCTCTCGCGCCTGCAGTTCGCCGTCACGGCGCTCTATCACTTTCTCTTCGTGCCGCTGACGCTCGGGCTGTCGATCATTCTCGCGATCATGGAGACCGTCTACGTCATGACGGGCCGCGTGATCTGGCGCGACATGACGAAGTTCTGGGGCGTTCTCTTCGGCATCAACTTCGCGATGGGCGTGGCGACCGGCGTGGTGATGGAGTTCCAGTTCGGCATGAACTGGAGCTACTACAGCCACTACGTCGGCGACATCTTCGGCGCGCCGCTGGCCATCGAGGGGCTCATGGCCTTCTTCATGGAAGCGACCTTCGTGGGGCTCTTCTTCTTCGGCTGGGACAAGCTCTCGAAGGTGGGCCACCTGGTCACGACCTGGGCCGTGGCTATCGGTTCCAATTTCTCGGCGCTGTGGATCCTGATCGCCAACGGCTGGATGCAGAACCCCGTGGGCGCAGCCTTCAATCCGCAGACCATGCGCATGGAAGTGACAGACTTCTTCGCCGTGCTGACCAACCCGGTGGCGCAGGCCAAGTTCGTGCACACCGTCTCGGCAGGCTATGTGTGCGCGGCCGTGTTCGTGCTCGGCGTGTCGGCCTGGTATGTGCTGAAGGGGCGGCACCTCGAACTCGCCAAGCGCTCGATGACGGTCGCGGCTTCCTTCGGCCTGGCCGCCGCGCTGTCGGTGGCCGTGCTCGGCGACGAAAGCGGCTACCTCTCCGGCGAGCACCAGAAGATGAAGCTGGCCGCCATCGAAGCCATGTGGGAGACGCAGCCCGCACCCGCCGCCTTCACCGTGATCGGCTTCCCCGACCAGGCGGCGCGCGAGACGCACTACGCCATCCACATCCCGGGCGTGATGGGGCTCATCGGCACCCGCTCGCTCGACACGGTGATGCCCGGCATCGACGAACTCGTGAAGCGGGCCGAGGCGCGCATCCGCGAGGGGCTCAAGGCCTACGACGCCTTGCAGAAGATCCGCGAGGCCGGCGGCACCGGCAAGGTGACGCAGGGCGTGCGCGGCGACTTCGAGGACAACGGCATCAACATGGGCTATGCGCTGCTGCTCAAGCGCTACGTCGACGACCCGCGCACTGCGACGGACGAGCAGATCACCAAGGCCGCATGGGACACCGTGCCGCAGGTGGCGCCGCTGTTCTGGCTGTTCCGCGTGATGGTGGGCATCGGCATGCTGCTCATCCTGCTGACCGGCACCTTCTTCGTGCTGTCGGCGCGCCGCAAGCTCGACAGGCACCGCTGGCTGCTCAAGGCCGCGGTGTTCGCGATACCGCTGCCGTGGATCGCCATCGAGGCCGGCTGGCTGGTGGCGGAGTTCGGCCGCCAGCCCTGGGTGATCGAGGGCGTGCTGCCGACGGCGGTGGCCGTGTCGAACCTCGGCGTGAAGACGCTGCTGCTCACGCTCGCAGGCTTCATCGCGATCTACACCACGCTGCTGATCATCGAGATGAAGCTGATGCTCAAGGCCATCCGCAAGGGGCCCGAAGCCGAGCACGCGCCCGACGAGGGCGATGCGCGCTCGCACGTTCCGCCGGCGCACGCCGCCGTTTCTCCTTCTTCCTCGACCGGGAGTGCCGCATGATCCTCCACACACTCCTCGACTACGACACCTTGCGCTTCATCTGGTGGCTCTTGATCGGCGTGCTGCTGGTCGGCTTTGCGGTCACCGACGGCTTCGACCTGGGCAGCGGCATGCTGCTGCCCTTCGTGGCGCGCAACGACATCGAACGCCGCGTCGTCATCAACAGCGTGGGCCCGGTGTGGGAGGGCAACCAGGTGTGGCTGATCCTTGGCGGCGGGGCCATCTTCGCGGCCTGGCCGCAGCTGTACGCGGTGTCGTTCTCGGGCTTCTACCTGGCGATGTTCGTGATCCTTACCGCGCTGATCCTGCGGCCGGTGGCCTTCAAGTTCCGCAGCAAGCGCGAGTCGCCGCAATGGCGCGCGCGCTGGGACGGGGTGCTGTTCTTCAGCGGCTTCGTGCCTGCGCTGATCTTCGGCGTGGCCGTGGGCAACGTGTTGCAGGGCGTGCCGTTCCGCTTCGGGACCGACATGCACATCTTCTACGACGGCAGCTTCTTCGGCCTGCTGAATCCGTTCGCCATTCTCTGCGGGCTGGTGTCGGTGGCGATGCTCGTGATGCACGGTGCGGCGTGGCTGCTGCTCAAGACGGCCGGGCCGGTGGCCGAGCGGGCGCGCACGTACGGCATCGTCGCGGCCGTGCTCACCATCGGGCTGTATGCGCTGGCTGGCGTGCTGCTGGCGACGAGCATCGGCGGCTACCGCATCAGCAGCGCGGTCGACGCGGTGGGGCCGTCGAACCCGATGCTGAAGACGGTCGAGCTGCATGCGGGCGCATGGACCGTCAACTATGCGGCGCACCCGTGGACGCTCGCCGCACCGGTGGCCGGTTTCGTCGGCGCGCTGGGTGCGTTGCTCGGCCTCGTGCTGCGCCGCCCCGTGCTTGCGCTGCTGACGGCGGCGCTCGCCATCGCAGGCATCATCCTGAGCGTAGGCGCGTCGATGTTCCCGTTCATCCTGCCCTCGTCGATCGATCCGCGCGCCAGCCTCACGGTGTGGGATTCGTCGTCGAGCCACCTCACGCTCTTCATCATGCTGGTGGTCACGGGGATCTTCATTCCCCTCATCGTGGCCTACACCACCTGGGTCTACCACGTGCTGTGGGGCAAGGTCGACGAGAAAGCCATCCGCGAAGAGAGCGGACACGCCTACTGAAGGGAGCAAGAAACATGTGGTACTTCGCCTGGATCCTCGGCCTGCCGCTGGCAGCCGCTTTCGCCGTACTCAATGCGATGTGGTACGAACTCATGGACGACGACGCCATCCGCAAGGAGAAGCTCGGGATGCCCGAAGGCCCGGAGGGGCAGGAGCGGCTCTGATTCAATTCGAGGCGCTGTTGTTCAGGGCGCGTGCACAGGCCACCGGGTACTCCCCTCCGCGAATGTCCCCCGCTGCGCTCCTCCTTTATTTCGCTGCGGGGAGCACCCGGTGCCCTGTGCACGAGAGGCGCGGCTGTCGTGCTGGCCGATCAACGACTGCTCTGAGCGATCACGCTGGCGGTGTGCTCTGCGCAGCGAAATAAAGGAGGAGGCCTGCGGCCCTAGGCCGCGCCGGGGGACATTCGCGGAGCAGAGCACACCGTCGGCGGGATCGCGCCCTGAACAGCAGCGCCTCGAACAAAGTCACCCAGCCGCAGGCTTTTTCTTCTTCGCGGCACCGCCCGTGATCCGGTCCTTGAGCGTCAGCACCTTCGTCACCGTCGCGCCCATGCCCATGAGCTGCATCGCGGTTTCGGGGGCGAGCCGCTGCACGTCGTCGAACCACTTCATCAGCCGGTCTATCAGGTCGTGCATCTCGCGCATGCGCTCCTGCGCGTGACGCTCGGCATCGCTGGTGGGTGACTCGAGCAGGGCGTTGCGCAGCATCGAGAGCGTGGGCTCGATCTCGCGGCGGCGCCGTTCCTCGGCCAGCACGCGAAAGATTTCCCACACGTCCGAAGGCGCTTCGAAGTACTCGCGCCTGTCGCCGGCGTGATGCCGCAGCCGCACCAGCCGCCAGGCCTGCAACTCCTTCAATCCCATGCTCACGTTGGAGCGCGAGAACTCCAGCAGCTCGGCGATCTCGTCGGCATTGAGCGCGCGCTCCGACAAAAAGATCAGCGCGTAGATCTGACCGACGGTGCGGTTGATGCCCCACTTGCTGCCCATCTCGCCGAAGTGGGCGACGAACTGGCGGTTGAGGGGGGGGAGGTCGGGTGCGGTGGCCATGCGCGAATTGTCGCGCGAGTTTGCTGGAGTTTCGGTAGCTTCTGAAAACTCGCTCAGTTGCCGCCCAGGCTGCGCGCCGCGCCCAGCATCTCGTGCGTGTCGTGCGCCATCACGGCCAGGAAGGCCAGCAGGCCGATGTAGTACACGCTGTAGGTCACGCGCGTCTCGGTGGACACCGCGTAGTACTGCTGGTTGGCCGGGTCCTTCGGGTCGTACTTCCAGGCTCGCATCACCTGCGGCGCGGCGAGCAGCGCCACCAGGATCAGCATCGGGCTCGGCCGCCAGAAGAACAGGCCCGCGAGCACCGGCACGCCCACGAGCCAGACGCGCGGCGTGAGCACCGCGGTGATCCGCCCGCCGTCGAAGGGCGAGAGCGGGATCAGGTTGAAGAGGTTGATGAAGAAGCCCGCATAGGCCAGCGCCAGCAGCAGCCGGCTGTCCGATTCGCGCGCCAAGAAGTAGCAGGCCAACGCTGCGAGGCTGCCGAGCAGCGGGCCACCGAAGCCGACCCAGGCCTCGGTCTCCACATCGTGCGGCTGGTCCTTGAGCTCGATCCATGCGCCGACGAACGGAATGAAGGTGGGCAGGCCGACATGCAGGCCGCGCTGCTTCGCCGCAAGGTAGTGCCCCATCTCGTGGATGAAGATGAGCGCCACGAAACCCACGGCATAGCGCCAGCCGAAGACGAAGGCATAGGCCACCACCGAGAGCAGCATCGTGCCGCCCGACAGCAGCAGTTTTCCGAGCTTTCCCGCGCTCAGCAGAACCAGCAGCAGCTTCACCATGGCGCCTGTCCTCCGGCTCGCGTTTTCTTCAGGTCTTCTTCTTGAAGAGCTTGGCGACGCCCCAGAGCGCCGCGCCGCCCGCCACGACCGCGATCTTCGCGAACTTGGCCAGGAAGGCCAGGGCGAGCGCGAAGAAGCCCAGCTTCTTCACCGCAACGCCGGCCACCAGCGCGGCCAGGCCATAGGCTGCGACCTTGTCGGTGGACGAATTGAAGTCTGCGTACTTCTTGCCGTCGTCGTACTGCAGCGCGCCGAGCAGCTTGGCCGCGTCGGGTTTGTACTTCTCGAGGTCGTTCGCATTGGTGATGAGGTTCAGGCTCAGGTAACCGTCGCGGCCCAGCGCGTAGGTGTTGTAGTTGACGCCCTGGTTGTCGCCGGTGCCGCCCTTCTTCTTCGAAAGGGCCGACCACACCAGGCGGTGCGTCGAGGCTTCGTACTGCGGCTTCTGCGCCCAGCCCGTGACCTCGATGCCGGGAATGCCGCGCTTGGCGCGTTCCTCGTTCGCGGCCTCGGTGCCTTCCTTCAGGCTCTTGAGCAGGTCGTCGGCGTTCCAGTCCTTCGCGTCGTCGTCCTTGATGTAGCCCTCTTTCACGAACTTGACGACGGCCATCCAGTCGGCGTCGTCGGCGGGGAAGATCGCGCCGATGAAGGTGTCGTCGGTCCGGTTGCCCATGCTGCGCATGAGCTGCGCAGCCGCGGGCGTCGGCACCCAGATGTAGCCGGCCGGCAGGTGCAGGTGGGCCTGGTCGCGCAGGGCGATGTCGGCCGGGCCGGCCTTCTGCACGGCCTTGGCGGCCTTGAAGGCGGCTTCCTGCTCGGCTTCCAGCGTGCTGGCGGTGGAAGCGGCAGGGGCCGTGGAAGTGGCGGGCGGTGCGGCGTTGCCGATGTTGGCGGTCGCCAGGGCACACGCGAACAGCAGGCCGGCCGTCAGGCGGGCGGTATGGGTATGAATGCGCAAGTTCTCTCTCCTCGGTTATTGTCGGTTTTTGTGAGACGCGAGGAGTTTATCGGCGCTCTGCCGCCGATACCTGAGAAGAAATGCGCACTTCGTGGCAAGGCGTCGTCTCGATGCTGCGGCACACTCTCCGAATCTTGACGCGCAGAGAATCCTTTCTTCGATGACCACCCATTCCCTCCAGGCTTCCGCAGAACATGTGCGCCGGGCGATCCGCACCTCCACCGCCGGCCTGATCGGCCGCGAGCAACTGGCCGAGCTGATCGTGCTGGCCGCCGTGGCGCAGGAACACCTGCTTGTGGTCGGTCCGCCCGGCACCGCCAAGAGCGCGGTGGTGCGCCGGGTGGCACAGAGCCTGGGCGGGCGCTACTTCGAATATCTGCTCGGGCGATTCACCGAGCCGTCGGAGCTGTTCGGCCCGGTCGACCTCAACAAGCTGCGCGCGGGCACCGTCGAGACCGACGTGACCGGCATGCTGCCAGAGGCCGACGTGGCTTTTCTCGACGAAGTGTTCCTGGGCTCCACCGCGATTCTCAACACGCTGCTCGGCGTGCTCAACGAGCGCCGCTTCCGTCGCGGCCACACGCAGCTGCACTGTCCGTTGCGCGTGTGCGTGGGCGCGGCCAACGCCTTGCCCGACGACGAGGGGCTGGCCGCCTTCGGCGACCGCTTCCTGCTGCATGTGTTCATCGAGCCGCTGCCCGACCACCAGCTCGAAGCCATGCTCAGCGGCGGCTGGCGCTCCGACCACGCGCCTGCGGGCACGGGGACCGCGCTGGCGGACCTCGACACGCTGTGTCAGCAACTCAAACAGGTCGACCTGGGCGGCGTGCAGCCGGCGCTGGCCAACGCGATCCGCAAGCTGCGCCAGTCCGGCGTGCAGCTGTCGGACCGGCGCATCGTGAAGTCGCAGCGCCTGCTGGCGGCGGCCGCCGTGCTGGCCGGCCGGCTGCACACCACCGAGGCCGACCTCTGGCCGCTGCTGTATGTGCTGCCCACGCAGGAGGCGCAGCAGAGCGCGCGCGACGTGCTGCGCGACGCCTTCGCCAACGCCAACCATCCGCACCTGCTGAGCGCGGTGGAAGAGGCCACGCTGCAGCCGCTGTCGCGCGCCGCGCGGCTGGCAGAGTCGGCGCGCGCCTGCCTCGACGGCGAGCCCGCCGCGGCGCGCGCGCAGACCGAGAGCGTGCTGCGCGAGATCGACGCCAACTTCAGCAGCGAACAACTGCCCGAGGCGTTGACCGGTCTGCGCGGCCAACTCGTCGAACGCCTCGCGTCCTCCGTTTCCGCTCGCGCTGAGGCATGAGCCTGGCGACCCCGTTTGCCTGGCGCTGGCGTCCGCGCGCCGAGGCGCTGCCTGCGCAGGCAGCGGTGGCCTGGGGCGCGGCGGCGCGCGCGCTGCATGCGCGGCTGCAGCAGTTCGAGCCCGAACAGCAGGCCGGCCTCTCGGCCACCGCCAGCCGTGACCTGCTGATCGTGGTGGGCGAGGGCGCCGCCTTGCCGTGGGTCGACGGCATCGCATATGCTGGCCCCTGCGGCGAAGCGCCCGGCCTGTGGCTGCCGGCGCTTGAAGAGCCCGACCTGCCCTTGGACCTGATCGCGCGCGGCCTGGAGCGCCGTCACCAGGGGCGCCAGCCCCTCCTGTTGTGGCCCCGTCCCGAAGCCGTGCTGCCGCTGGACCGGCTGCTGCCGCTGTCGCAGCCCTTGCTCGCACGCATCGCGGCGCATTGGCAGGAAGTGCGCGCATGAGAGCCGCGCCGGGCCGTCTCAAGCAAGCTCGCACCGCAGCGCGCAGCGCAGAGGTTGCCTTGTGAGCACTGCCGCCACCGTCACCGAACTGCCCGACGCGCTCAAGCCCTGGCATCCCTGGCTCGAATGGTTCGGCGCCGAGTTGGCGGCCGAGGTCGGCACGCTGATCCAGCGCATGCAACCGCTCCTGGGCCGCTTCCAGGGCGAGGTGCGCGGCGGGCAGCCCGAGCCCGACGGCCTCGACGACCTGCGCCGGCGCGGCCGCTACGAGCGACTACTGTCCACCGAGTGGCTGCTGGCCGATGAACTGCCCGACGAGTTCCTGCGCCGCGCGGCTTCGAGCGAGCATCTCTTCCTGGCGCCGCGCCCCCGCGCCCGCGAGGCGGAGAAAGGCATCGTCGCGATCTTCGATGCCGGCCCGCTGCAGTTCGGCGCGCCGCGCCTCGGGCAGCTCGCGCTCTGGATCCTGCTGGCGCGCCGCGCCGCGCAGACCGGCGGCGCGCTCCGGTGGGGCGTGTTGCAGGCGCCCGGCAAGCTGCACGATGCGCAGGATGTACGCCAGCTCAAGGCCCTGATGAAGAGCCGCAGCTTCGTCGTCGGCGATCCTGAGCAGGCCCAGGCCTGGCAGGCTACGCTCGCCGAACTTCCGCACCCGCCCGGCGAAAGCTGGCTGATCGGCGCCGCGCCGGTGGAGCAGCCCACGGCCGAGCGCTGGACCAGTCACCGCATCCGCCTGGGCCGCGCGGTGCAGGGCGACGTGCTCGAGGTGTCGCTGAGCGGGCGTGTCGGGCTGCGCCACGCGGCGTTGCCGCTGCCATCGGTGAAGACGGCGGTACCGCTGCTGAAGGGCGAATTCACGACGTTGGCGCCGGCCACCCTGCACCAGCGCCACCGCGGCCGCATTTCGCTGCAGCGGCCGCCGTTGATCTCGGCGCACGGCGCGCATGTGGCGGTGCAACTGCTCGACGAACCGGGGGTGGTGGTGTTCCCCGTCGCCAGCCTCGCGCAGCGCAAGCCCGGCAAGCCGAGGTACCAGCGCTGGGGCGACCGGCTGGAGCCAGTGACGGCCATGTTCGCGGGGAAACGTTTCGGCGCTTTGCTGAGCTTCGAACGCTCGATGTATTTCTGGCAGATCCAGGGGCTGGGCAGCTTCATCGCGCCGGAAGTCGAGGTGTTCCGCGCACCACCCGGGCTGGGCGTGTGGTTGCCTTCCGCCTGGCTGCACAACGCGCAGAAGCAGTGCGTGTGCGTGCTCGACAAGGACGGCCGGCTCGTGGCATGGGAGGCATCCAGAAACAATACGCCGTCCCCCGAGCCCGGGCCACCGAAGCTGATCGACCGCCAAGTGGTGGGCATGCTCCAGTGGTCCGATGCCGACATGGTCTACGCCACCATCCGTTCCAACCAGCTGGTGCTGTGCCGTCTGGACGTGGGCGGGTCCCCGTCGACCGCACTCACGGTCTGCACGAGAGTGGACGACACCGTCGTTCTCTTCGGCGGCGGCACGCAATGGCGGCGCGGCATCGGCGGTTGCGCAGTGCGCATTGCCGCTGTGACCAGCGGGAACGAAACCTGGCGCGTCTACGAGCCCACCCCGCTTGCCGTCACCGTGGGCATGCGGCAGGTCGAGACCTCGAAGGCCTGGACGAGCTTCGAATTGAACATTCATCGCGGCATCGCTCTGGTCCACGACACCAAGAACGAACGCTTCGCCATGCTGAGCCTGTCGCCCGACCGGACCGCACTGGTGTTGCACGCGAAGGACACGCATGCCGAAGTCGTCTACACCGCGCCCGAGCGCATCGAGAAGATCAGCGTCTGTCCGAACACCGGGCTGGCCGTCATGCTGACCGTGCACAAGAAGGTCATCTTCTATGTCGTGCCCGAGCGGGCCTTGCGCGCCGTGCTGCATGGGGAAGGGGCGGGCGATGCAGCGGCCTGAGCACGAAGGCGTGCGCATGCCAGCGGCCGAGGTTCGCCACCCCGTGCTCAAGGGGTGGCAGCAAGTGGCAGCGCTGTGGTTCTCCTCCGACTGGCTGGCCGAGCCGCTGCGTGCGCCGCGCATCGTCGAAGCCTGGCGCGCAGGCGCGCAGCTGTTCCGCTTCACCCAGGGCGACCTGCTGCGGTTCGCGGCGCCGATCTCGCTCGACTGCGACCGGCTCGCCGGCTGGCCGCTGCGGCGCGAAGGCGCCACGCTGTGCTCGGCCGAGCTCGATGCGTCCGAACGCGCCGCACTGCCCCTCGCCGACATCTGGCTGGTGCAGGGCGGCGAGGTGCTCGCGCTGCGGCTCTCGCAGGCGGCCCACTTCGACGTGTCGACGTGGTTCGACGCCGGCCCGGCCCTGCTCGACACCTTCGACTGCCGCGAGACCCTGTCCGAGCCGGTGGTGCTCGATGCCGACGGGCGCTCGGTGCGCGACGTGCTGGGCGATGCGATTCCGCCGGCCAGCAGCGAGCAGTTGGAATTCCTCAAGACCATGGCCGAGCGTGCGCGCGACATGGAAGCCCGCCGCAGCGTCATGGCGCCAGGGGCGCCGGCGCCAGCGCCGCGTCCGGGCGGCAACGCGGACAACGGCTACAGGTGGTGGGGTTGGGCGCTGGCGGCGCTGGTCCTGCTCGGGTTCTTCTTTTTCGGGGGAAACCAGGCCCCGCCGCCGGTGGATCTGGCGAAGCCGGGCGCCTCGCGCCACGAGCCCTCCGCGCAACTCGACGCGTCGTCGATCCGGGTCGCGATCGTCACGCTGCTGATCGTGGCCCTGGTGATCTGGGCGATGACCCGCGTGGAGGCGCGCCGGGCGCGTCAATCGAAGGGTGGTCGCCCCGTGCCCGCGGCCAAGCCTGCGTCCGTGCGGCCTGCCCTGGCGCCATCGCCGTCATCGTCTTCATTGAAGCCGCGCGGCAATGCAAGGCCGCTGCGTTCCCGCTGGCGCGACTGGCTGGCGCGCATGGCCATCGCTTCGCAGATCTCGAAGCTGCTGGGCCGCCAGCAGGCCGCCTACATGCGGCGAATGCTCAAGATGTTCGACGACGGCGATCTCATGGAGGCCTTGCGCCACGCAATTCCGCTGGGCGGCGAGGCCCATGACGTCGGGCAGGCCTTCGGTACGCCCGGCCGACGCGACAGCCTGTCGCTCAACGGGTCGACGGGGCCGCGTTCGAGCATCTACCTCGACGACAACTTTCAGGACCATCTGCGGCAGCTCTACCGCAAGAGTTTCGAAAAGCTGAACCGCGACGGCCGCATCGACGAGGCGGTGTTCGTGCTGGCCGAGCTGCTGCAGTCGCGGCAGGAGGCGCTGGACTACCTCGAGAAGCACCAGCGCTACGCGCAGGCTGCCGAACTCGCGCTCGGCTGGGACCGCCCGCCCGAAGTCATCGTGCGCCTCTTGTGCCTGGCCGGGGACTGGCGCCGCGCCATCGCGGTCGCGCGCCGCGACAACGCCTTCGCCAACGCGGTGATGCAGTTACAGGCCAAGTGGCCTGAAATGGCGAACCGGCTGCGCGAGGAATGGGGCCAGTCGCTGGCGCAGCGCGGCGAGTGGCTGCGTGCGGTGGATGCCGTCTGGCCCGTGGCCGCTGCGCGCGAGCAGGCGATCGCGTGGCTCCTGGCCGCAGAGGCCGCCGATGGCCGGCTCGCGGCGCGGGCGCTGGTGCAGCGCGCGCTGCTGTTGCCGGACACGCTGGATGCCTGCTCGGAGCGCCTGCGGGCCTTGCGCGACGCGCCGCTCCTGCACCGCGAACGCGCCGCACTCGCGAGCGAGCTGCTGGCCGCGGCTGACCATAACGCCACCTCGCGCGGGCTGGTCGCCGTTCTGGCGCCGGCGCTGATTGCCGATCACGCGGGCGGTCATGGACGCATGGACAAGCGCTCCTTCCAGTCGCTGTTGCGCATCCACGGCGACCAGATGCTGCGCGCCGACATGCCCGGCGGCGAGATGCCGGGGTTCGAGGCCCGCCCGCTCTCCGCGCGTTCCACCGTGCTGCCGCTCGACGCGCCCTCGGCGGGCGTGCATGCGGTGCACGACGCGGTGCTGCTCGACGACGGCCGCTACCTGCTGGCGCTCGGCGAGGCCGGTGCGGTCATGACCGACAGTGCCGGCCACGTGCTGGCCCGCTTCGCTGTGCCGGCCTATCGGCTGGTGCCGGCCCACAGCGGGCAGGTCGCGCTGGCACTGGCGCAACGCGACGGCCTGTGGCGCGTGAGCCGGCTCGACCTGGTGCAGCGCCAGATCGACGACCTAGGCCACTTCGCGATCGCGCATTTCGCCGGCGAGTTCGACGGCATCGGCTGGACCGTGGCGCGCGGCAACCGCATCCAGGTGCTGGACACGGGCCGCTCGCTGCAGGACGTGCTCTGGCAGGTGGCCGACCTGCCGGGGGAGGTGGTCGAACTCACGGCCACGCGCCACATCGAGCGCTTCGTCGTGCACGACGATGTGCTGGGTCCGAGCCTGTGGAGCTACCAGTGCCAGCCGCGGCGCCTGCTGAGCCGCGCGGCAATGGACTTCTCTGCGATCCCCATGTCCAAGCACATGCTGCATCCGCAGTTCGGCGCATTTCGCCTGCTGGGCGAGATCGACGACAACGGTGCGTTGTGCCTGCGATGGCGGGTGATGCAGAACATGGAAGGTGAAATCCGCCTGCCCGATCACAAGGATGCGCCCGAGGGCACGACGCTGGGCTTCTGGGTCGAGCACGACTGGCTGGTGATGGTGCGCTCCATGCCCGGCAATTGCTCCGTGCAATGGCACAACCTGCGCGGAGGCCGCGTGGCCGCGGCGATGACCTGGCCCGGCGCCGAGGTCGGCGTGCGCGCGGTCGCCGACGGCTGGCTGCTGTTCGATGCGCAGGGGCGGGTTCTGCACCTGGATACCGGGCGCAGCGTGACGACCGGTTTCTCTGTCCGCTGAAGAAGGATTACTTCCAGGGCGTGGACGGCGGAATTTCGCACACCGGCTCGACGTCGATGCTCTTGAAGTCGGCCGGCGAGACGATTTCCAGGTACTCCATGTCGGGCGAGTAGTCGAACAGGAAATGCCGGATGCCGGGCCGCTGGTGCACCACGTCGCCGGCCTCGACCAGGGTTTCCTTGTCCTCGTACATGAAGCGGGCCCAGCCCTTGACCATGATGACGATCTGGAAGTCCGCCTCGTGGCGGTGCCAGCCGGTGCCCGTTTCCGGTGCCATGTTGGCCTTGACCAGATGCGCGATGACCTTGCCGTTGGTGGCTTCTGCGATGCCGAGGTCGCGATACAGGAAAAAATCGCGCAGGCCACCCGAGACGAACTCTGTGTCACCGGGCTTGACGTGGGAGAACTGGGTGGCGGGCCGGTCCAGCATGGGGCGCTCCTTCGCAGGTGGTGGGTGTTGCGGCGCAGCACGCATAAAGCGTTCCCAAACGGCGCCTGCTGCGAGATACTCAACCACATGGTTCACTTAGATGCTGCCGCGCTCGACGCCGTGTTCGCCGCGCTTTCAGACCCGACGCGCCGCACCGTGCTCGAAACGCTGGGCGAGCGCAGCCTCAGCGTGACCGAGCTCGCCGAGCCGCACGGCATGTCGCTTACCGGCTTCATGAAGCACCTGCGGGTGCTCGAAGACGCCGGCCTTATTTCGCGCACGAAAGAGGGCCGGGTCGTGCAGTGCGAACTCTCGCCGTGGCCCATGCAGGAGGCTGCCGTGTGGCTATCCCGTTACGAGAAATTCTGGACCGGGCGCCTCGATGCACTGGCGCGCCATCTCTATCACCAAGAGGAGACCGAATGGCAAAACCTGCCGCCCCCGCCAAAGAGCGACCCTCGCTCACCCTCCGCAGGCACTACCCCGTCGCCGCCGAAAAAGTCTGGCGCGCGTGGACCGACCCGCAAGCGCTGAAAGCCTGGTTCGGCCCGGAAGAAATCGTTTCCGTTCCACTGGCCGAGGTCGACCTGCGCGTGGGCGGCCGCTTTCGCGTGACCATGCTCGCCGCCGATGGAGAGACGCATGACGTGAGCGGTGTCTACCAGGAACTCGTGCCCAACCGGAAGCTGGTTTTCAGCTGGGCCTGGCGCAGCACGCCGGAGCGCGAGTCGCGCGTCACGGTTCGCATCGAACCCGACGGCAACGGCTGCGAGCTGGTCCTGATGCATGAGCAGTTCTTCGACGAGGCAGCGCGCGACGGGCACAACCACGGCTGGACCGGCGCCATGGTCAAGCTTGAGCAATGGCTGGTGCAGCCGGCCGCATAACCGGCTTGCACGCATTGCCTGGCCGCTGGCGAAGACCCATACTGGGGGCTCCACGACCAGACGATGAACGGAGCCTCCCATGAGCAACGAACTTCGCAAGAAGCTGCATGACCTGGCGGAACTGGCCGACAACACCACCGATCCGCAGACCAAGGCCATCGTCGAGGCCATACGGCTCCAGACCGCCGTGCTGAACGAGCGGCTCTTCTCGATCGAGCTGCAGCTGGGCACGCTCACCAAGCGCATGGAAAACACGACTGACTGACTGGCAGGACGCCCCCCGACTATCCGGTTCCATTGGTCCGATGCCTCGAACATATGTTGGTTGGAGCGCTTGCCCGCATCCATCCCTGCCATGGCCGTCATGGGGTTGTTCAGGTCGAGCACGATCATGGATTGCGCTGGCACCCGGAGAGCAGGGGCGGTCAGCCCAGCGTCGGCCCCTGCTGCTGGTTGGCTTGCGCTGTGGCCTGTGCCTGAGATCGGGCGCGATCATTCGTGCGCTGCTGGTCGAACTGCTGCACTTCCTGCATGGTCTGCTGCACGCTGGGCGCGGGCTGCGTGACGTCGACGGTGGTGCCGAGGCTGAACAATGAGTTGGAAAGAAAGTGAAGCTTTCCTTCCCTGCCCACTACATGGCCCAGATCATCGGGCTGCTTGATGCCTGACTTGTAGCAGGCTGCCGTCAGATGCGAGAGCAACTCCGGAGCCGTGCGTTGTGGAAGCCCGTCTTTGAGGGTGTTGTACAACGCATTCTGGGGATGACTCGGGTCGCTGAAATTGCGCAGAAGCGGGCGGCTCGTGTCAGCCGCGGCAGTTGTGGCAGTTGCGGATATCGGATCCCTCTCATCTCGCCGCTCCAGGCCGTCTGGCCTGCGCTGCCCGGCCATGCGCGCCATCTGCTGCCGCATCTCGGCCAGTTCGGCCTGCGCCGCAGCCGCCTGGGCCTGCGCTGCCGCAATCGCTGCTGCAGCGGGTTGGGCCATCGGCGGCGAAGGTGGGGGCGTGGCGATTCGCTCCTCGGCGGCGCTTTGACGGTTCGGCACATGCTCTCCTCGGCTTGGGGCCGGCGCCTGCTCCTGCGTGCGTTCCTGCACGCGCTCCGGCGCACGCTCCTGCGTGCGCTCCACCGAGGGCTGCAGCGTCCTTTGAGGGCTCGGCTCGTTCTTGAACCGCTCCCTGGCCTGCGCCTGGGCAATCCCCAGGTCACGCATCAGGGCCTGCTCCTGCGCCTGGTGCACCCGGTACAGCGGGCTGCCTTTGGCCCGGTGGATTTCATCGAGCTTGCCCACCGGCTGCAACGAGCCCGCAGAAATCTGCTCGGATTCGTCGCGGCGCCGGTGCGCCTCGGCGAAGCTCATGCCGCCGGGCGTGCGAGTCACGCGCTGTTCGTGCGTGGTGATGCGTTCGATCTGCTGCGCTGTCAGGTGGCCGCTCGCGGGCTGCGGCTGTGCAGGCATCTGTTGGCGCGCGGCATTGAGTTCCTCGCGCGCATGGCTTTGGGTGGCGTTGGTCGCGGCTCCCGACCTTGATGCCGGCGTGTTCTGCTGCTGCCCGTGCGGCGTCGTTTGCTGGGGCGGTTGTTGGTGCTTTAGCTGTTGCTGCTGCATCTCCTGGAACTTCTGCTCCACCAAGGCCGCGCCATACTGGCGGTTGGTCTGCACGTGGCCTTGATGTTCCTTGTCCAGCCGTGCCAGCTCTTCTCCCTTGGCGGTCAGCGTCCGGGGGATGTAGTCCTTGCCCTCGAGGCCAGACATTTCCAGATATTCGGTGCGGGTGAACGCCCCCTGGGGGCTCCGCTCCCAGGTCTGGCCGGTGGCCGGGTCTTTCACATGGATTTCGCTGGGCAAGCGCAAGAGCTGTGTCACGGATTCGGGCACGGGTCTGTCATCCTGCGCAAAGCCTCTGCCGACGTAGTCGGTCATGTAAGCCTTGGCGAGGTTTTCCGAATAGTGCGCRTTGGCATCGCGGCGCACCGCCGAAATCTGATCGAGCTGCTTGCTCAGGGCCGGGCCGGCGYGTTCYTGATGCGTCTGAACGGCACCAAAGTCTCCYGCGGGGATGGCAGTKCCGTAGGGCCCCTGGTCGGTGACCTCGGTCACCCAGCCGTCTTTGGTCAGGCGATAGTCGCTCTTTTGCCCCCGGGGTTCTTGCAGGGTAATGTTCTGCGGATCGAGATGCTGAGGCCGAGCCAGTGCGAGTTCGGTGATGGCGCTGGTGCGCTTGTATTCGAGGGTGTTGATCTGGTCCGCGGMAGCGGGCTGGTTCTTGTGAATCCAGTTGGACTGCTCCCAATGGCCGTGGGTGTGAACGTAGGTGTTGCCRTCGTCGCCYACCTGGTGRTTCATYTGGTACTTGGTGTACGCGCGGCCAATGGCTTCGCCACCAAAAGCACCGATGACGCCGCCAACCGCGCCGGTGGCCAGGGCGCCGGGACCGCTCCAGGAGCCTGTGGCTGCGCCGTAGGCCGCGCCTGCGGCAAAGCCCGCGGCCAAGCCGCCACCGGTGCGGCCGAGGTATTCGTGCAGAAGGGCGTCGGCGCCGAATTGGTTGCCCTGGGCGATCAGGGCTTTGTATTGGGTGTGGGTGGCGGCGGCGTCGTAGCCCATCAAGGCACCGCCTGCGAGGCCGGTGGCCTTGGCGAAGTTTTGAAAGCCCGGCTTGGCGGCAATGCTGGCGTCGGCCACACCCAGGTGGTCCAGCACTCGGGGTGCGGGGCCATCGAAGGCGGCAAGGCGCTGGCTGTGGCTGGCGCTGGCGGGTTTGAATTCGGGAACGGCTGCCTGGTAGCGGGCCTGGGTTCTGCGGTATTCGGCGTCGGTGATGAACTGTCCATCGCGCATCTGGTCGAGCAGTTGCGAGGTCTTGACGGGCTCGGCGCCTTGCGCGCCGCGCATCTGTTGCGGGTTTTCGAAGAATTTGTCTTCGGACCAGATGCGGGTGCTGCGGCCTTTGGTGTGCTCCTTCGCGACGACTTCGAGCATGGAGGCTTCGCCGGCGTTCTTGCCGGAAACTCGGCCGGTCTCCAGTTGTCGTTCGAGTTTTGGGGTTGGGAGAACTTTGATGTCTTTGTCGGCGATGTAGCGGCCGAGTTCCTCTTTGAGCGGTCCTACTCGAATCTCCTTTGCAACTGTTTCTGTGATGGCGAGTTCACGACCTTGCTCTTTTGCAAACTTGAAATAGGTATCGAGCTGCCGGGTGCCGCCCGCGCGGTAGGCGTACACGAGGCTGTTGGTGTCGGCAAGGAAGTAACCGTTGGGCGAGGTGGGGGTGGACATGGTGCGGCCTCGCGGTCAGATCAAGTGGGCGTGGGTGTAGTCACGGACTTTGCTGATCAACTCGTCCCAATCGTCCCGGTCAAGACCGGGGTGCCACTCTCTTGCAAGGGTACTCATCACGAGCGAGAGTTCCACATTGATCTGTCGGCCGTTGCGCTCCTGCCGGAGGTATTCGTCATAGACGAATCGGACGTCATTTTCGAGGTAGTGAATAAACGCGATCACCTCGTCTTCGCGCCATTTGTACAGACGCTCTTCCCGAAGCACTCGCCTCGCCCTGGCCTCCAAGCGGCCGAGCGCGGAAAAGTCAAAAAGATCCTCAGGCGTGAAGGGGAACCTTTCGGAGTAGTTGTGAAGAAAGCGGACGACGTCCGACTTGAAATTCTTGTCAGTCAACGCATCGATCCTGGCCAGCAGTTCCGGGGTGACGTTTTCTCGCCATTGGAGCGGGTTGGCATCCCACTGAGCGTCTTTTTCTTTCAAGGGGAGCGAGTTGCTTCCCAAGCAGTAGAAGAAGACATCCTCGTCGTCGGGGCGCTGCTCTCTGGGGAGTGAGAGCACGTCCATGATTCTTTTTTTCAGGGGGTCATAAGCCAGTGAATCAATCTTGGCTTGCAGTTCGGGGCTGATAGGCATGGCGTTTCCCTTTGCTTGTTGTGTTTATGTCTTGAACGGGCGAGCTCGGCCATTTAGCAGGCACCGCCCTGATGCATCGATTCGCGTTCGACGCCGCCCATGGTCCGGCTCTTGCTGGCCCCGGGCTGGCCCCCAATGACGACCATTGTGGGGCGCTCGACCGGATGAAGATGAGGGCCCGCCCTTTCCAATCGCTCTGGGAGAACTTGTTCACGAAAAATCCGCTCGTTCTCCACCTCCGAGAGGCGATACGAATTGGTTTCAGCCACGGAAGACTCCCTTATGCCCGGATGAGTGAAAACCCGGGATGCGCAGCAGCTCGGATTTTGTATTCTGTATACAGAGTTCAAAGAAAGCCGTCATGCCAGCCCAGCTCGTCAGCATCGCAACCGCCCCCGACCTCGTCGACCAGGTCTACCGCGCCCTCCTCGGCGCCATCAGCAGCGGCTCGCTGGCGCCCGGCGAGCGGATCACGCAGGAAGACATTGCGCAGCGTCTCTCGGTGTCGCGCCAGCCGGTGCTGCAGGCGCTGCGCCTGCTTAAGAAAGACGGCTTCGTGCACGACGCGCCCGGCCGCGGCGTGCTGGTGGCGCCGCTCGATGCCGAGGGCATGCGCCAGATCTACCAGGTGCGCGGCGCGCTCGACGTGCTGGCCGCGCGGCTCGCGGCACAGCAGCGCTTTCGCATCGACCCCAAGCTCATCGAACGCGGCCGCCGCGCCGCGCGCGGGCGCAACGTCGAGGCCATGATCGATGCCGACGTGGCCTTCCACCAAGCCATCTACGAGGCCTCGGGCAATCCGCTGATCGGCCAGAGCGCCGACCCGCACTGGCGCCACCTGCGCCGCGCCATGGGCGCGGTGCTGCAGGCCGAGCCGCAGCGCGAATCGCTGTGGGACGAGCACGAAGCCATCGCCACGGCCATCGCCGCCGGCAACGCCGATCGCGCGGCGCGCCTGAGCGAAGCGCATGTCGCGCAGGCCAGCGAGGCATTGGGCCGGCGGCTGGCACGGCAGCTGTCGCGCGCCGCATCCACCCCCACCCGCAAAGGAGACAAGGCATGAAATTGCCCCCCGCGCAACGCGCGCAGTTCGAGCGCGACGGCTACCTGTTCTTCCCCGGCCATTTTTCGCCCGAAGAGACCAAGACGCTGACCGATGCCGTGCCCGAGCTCTATAGCCGGCGCGAGGCCTTCAACGTGCGCGAGAAAGGCTCCGACGCAGTGCGCACGAACTTTGCCGCGCACCTGATCAGCGAGCCCTTCGCGCGGCTGGCGCGCCATCCGCGCATGGTCGGCCCGGTGATGGATCTCTTCGAGGAAGAGGTCTACATGCACCAGTTCAAGATCAACGGCAAGATGGCCTTCGAAGGCCAGGTGTGGCAGTGGCACCAGGACTACGGCACCTGGCTCAACGACGACCTGATGCCGACCGAGCGCGCGATGAACGTCGCGATCTTTCTCGACGACGTGAACGAGCACAACGGCCCGCTGATGTTCATTCCGGGCAGCCACCGCAAGGGCGTGGTCGATGCCAGGCATGACCTCACGACCACCAGCTACCCGCTCTGGACGGTCGACAACGAACTGATCTCCCAGCTGGTGGACCGCGCGGGCGGCCGAAACGGCGGCATCGTCTCGCCCAAGGGTCCGGCCGGTTCGATGATCCTGTTCCACAGCTGCCTCGTGCATGCCTCGGGCAGCAACCTCTCGCCGTTCAACCGCGTGGCGGTGTACCTGAGCCTGTGCGCCGTCAGCAACCACATCCGCCGCCACAAGCGGCCCGAGTACATCGCGCACAGGAACTTCACGCCCATCGAGATGCTGCCCGACGACTGCCTGCTGAAGCCCTACCCGGTCGACCTGCCCTGGAAGAACGGGCTGCCCGAGAGCGCGCTGCAGACCTCGCTCGACGTGCGCGACACCGCGGAGGCCTGAACCATGAGCCTTCACACCCGCCTGCAACAGCGTGCCGCCGAAGGCCGCCCCATCCGCATCGGCCTGATCGGCGCCGGCAAGTTCGGCTCGATGTACCTCGCGCAGATTCCGCGCACGCCCGGCGTGCAACTGGTCGCGATTGCCGACCTCTCGCCCGACGCGGCCCGCGTCAACCTCGAACGCGTCGGCTGGAATCCGGCCCGCGCCGCAGCGGGCTCGGTGCAGGAAGCCCTCGGGAGCGGCAACACCTGGATCACGGACGACTGGCAGGCCGTGACGCGCGAGCCATCCATCGACATCGTGGTCGAGTGCACCGGCAACCCGGTGGCCGCCGTCGATCACTGCCTCGACGCCTTCGCGCACGGCAAGCACGTGGTCAACGTCACCGTCGAGGCCGATGCCTTCTGCGGCCCGCTGCTTGCGCACAGGGCGCGGCAGGCCGGCGTGATCTATTCGCTGGCCTTCGGCGACCAGCCCGCGCTGATCTGCGACCTGGTCGACTGGGCGCGCACCTGCGGCTTCCCGGTGGTGGCCGCCGGGCGCGGCCACAAGTGGCTGCCGCACTTCACCGAATCGACGCCCGAGACCGTGTGGGGCAACTACGGCCTCACGCCCGAGCAGGCGCTGCGCGGCGGGCTCAACCCGAAGATGTTCAACAGCTTCCTCGACGGCTCCAAGCCGTCCATCGAAAGCTCTGCGGTGGCCAACGCCACCGGCCTCACCGTGCCTTCGGACGGACTGCTCTACCCGCCCGCCAGCGTGGAAGACATTCCTTTCGTCACCCGCCCGCAAAGCGAAGGCGGCGTGCTGGAGCGCAAGGGCATGGTCGAGGTGATCTCCTCGCTCGAAGCCGACGGCCGGAAGATTCCCTACGACATCCGCATGGGCGTGTGGGTCACGGTCGAGGCCGAGACCGACTACATCAAGAACTGCTTCGAGGAATACAACGCCCACACCGACCCGAGCGGCCGCTACTTCACGCTCTACAAGCGCTGGCACCTGATCGGCCTCGAGGTCGGCATGTCGGTGGCCAGCGTGGCGCTGCGCGGCGAAGCCACCGGCGTCGCCACCTGCTGGAAAGCCGACGTGGTCGCCACCGCCAAGCGCGACCTCGCGCCCGGCGAGATGCTCGACGGCGAAGGCGGCTACACCGTCTGGGGCAAGCTGCTGCCGGCCGAGCGCTCGCTGCGCCTGGGCGGCCTGCCGCTCGGACTGGCCCACAACGTCAAGCTGCTGCACGCGGTCAGGAAAGGGCAAAGCCTGAGCTGGGCCGACGTGGCGATCGACACCTCGACCGCCGCCTACAGGCTGCGCAGCGAAATGGAGAGCATGTTCGCGCCCTCCGTCAAGTCCAAGGCGGCTTAGGTAGCCCAACCGTTGCGCCAAACGGCAATCGCGTAAAAAATAATCTGCTCGGCACGGACCTCCGTGTCGAAATGACCGCCGGCGAGCCGTCATTGTGGTGAGCGATCCTGCTCAGCCTCTTTTCCACGACGGAGAGACACCATGCAATACATGTTGATGTTCTATCAACCCGCGGCCGAATTCGAACAGCGCAACGACGCGTCCTCGCAGGCCTACCGGGCCAGCTGGGTCGCATACGCCGATGCCGTGCGCGCATCGGGCATTTCGCTGGGCGGCCACGGCCTGTTCCCCCCCATGACCGGCACCACGCTGCGCGTGCGCGGCGACAAGCGCCAGGTGCAGGACGGCCCCTTCGCCGACACCAAGGAGCAGCTCGGCGGCTACTTCGTGGTGGACGTGCCCGACCTCGATGCCGCGCTCGAATGGGCGGCGCGTGCGCCCTGCGCAGCCAGCGGGGGCGTGGAGGTGCGGCCCGTCTTCACGGCGACAGCCGCCGCGGCTGCTGCTGCAACCCCGTGAACGACCCGGCGGCGCATCGGGCCGCCGAGCGGGCGGCGCGCGAATCGTACGGCCGTCTGCTGGCGATCCTGTCGGCGCGCACGCACGACATCGCCGCGTCGGAAGACGCGCTCGCCGATGCCTTTGCACGCGCGCTCGAACGCTGGCCCGCCGACGGCATTCCGGCGCAACCCGACGCCTGGCTGCTGAGCGTGGCGCGGCACCGCAAGCTGGACGCCTGGCGCCACACCCGCGTGCAGGACCAGGCCACGCAGACCCTCCTGTTGCTCGCCGGCGAAATGGACGAGGCCACCACCGACGGCGCGGCCGTGCCCGACGAGCGGCTGCGCCTGCTCTTCGTCTGCGCCCACCCCGCCATCGATGCCGCGGCGCGCGCGCCATTGATGCTGCAGACCGTGCTCGGGCTCGATGCGGCCCGCATGGCCGGCGCCTTTCTCACCGCGCCTTCCACGCTCGGCCAGCGGCTGGTGCGGGCCAAGGCGCGCATCCGCGCTGCGGGCATTCCCTTCGAATACCCGCAGGCGCGCGACCTGCCGCAGCGGCTGCAGGACGTCCTCGACGGCATCTACGCCGCCTACGGCACCGGCTGGGACGACGTGGACGGCGCCGACGCCCTGCCGCGCGGCCTCACGTCCGAAGCCATCGACCTCTGCCGCATCCTCTGCCGCCTGATGCCGCACGAGCCCGAGCCATTGGGGCTGCTCGCGCTGATGCTGTTCTGCGAAAGCCGCGCCGCAGCACGGCGCAGCGAAACCGGGGCGTACGTGCCGCTCGACCAGCAGGACCCGTTGCGCTGGGACCCCGACCTGCTCGCAGAAGCCGAACGTTGTCTGCGGCAGGCTTCGGACATGAAGTCCCTCGGCGCCTACCAGCTGGAGGCGGCCATCCAGTCGGCGCATTGCGAGCGCCGCGTGGGTGCCCCGGTGCCGCCTGAAGTGCTGGTGTCGCTGTACGAGGGCCTGCTGGCCTTGCGGCCCAGCATCGGCGCACAGGTCAGCCGCGCCTGCGCCCTGGCGAACGCACGCGGTCCGGACATCGGCCTGCGGGCGCTCGAGGCCATCCCGGCGGACGAGGTGGCGAACTACCAGCCCTTCTGGGCGGCACGCGCGCACCTGCTTGCGGCCGGCGGCGCGCGCGCTGCTGCACGGCAGGCCTACGACCGGGCGATCGGCCTGAGCGCCAATGCGGCTGTTCGTGCCTATCTGAATGCGATGTCGCAGCGGCTCTGACCGGGCCGCCTACCTGGCGTTGAAGGTGCGGGGAAACAGCGCCGCCTGCGAGCGGTCGCGCAAGCGGTAGCTCATGGCCGGTCGGCCGAGGCTGCCGGTGACCATGCCCGCCTCTTCCATGAACTCGCCGTCGAGCATGCGCTTGCGAAAGGCACTCTTGTCCATGCCGCGGCCCAGCACGACCTCGTAGGTGTGTTGCAGCGCCGGCAGTGTGAAAGGCTCTTCGAGCAGGAAGGCGGGCAGCGAGGTGTATTCGACCTTGCTGCGCAGCCGGGCAATGGCCGCGTCGAGCAGCTCGCCATGGTCGAAAGCCAGCCGCTTGCGCGAGGCGGCATCGACCTCGAACCACGCCACCTCTGCGGCGTTCGCACCGCTGCGCAGTTGCATCGCCTGCACCGGGATCAAGGCGTAGAAACAATGCGTGGCCGACCAGCCCCGCGGATCGCGCCCAGCATCGCCCCAACTGCCGAGCTGTTCGAGGTAGGGCGTCACCACACCGGTCTTCTCACGCAGCTTGCGCAGCGCGCAATCGAGCAGCGTGGCATCTTCGTCGATGTTCACAAAGCCCCCCGGCAGTGCCCACTTTCCCGGAAACGGCTCGGCGGTGCCGGACGGGCGCCGCACCAGCAAGACCTGCAATGCGTCGTCGAGCACGGTGAACATCACCACGTCGACCGTGACCAGCGGGCGGGGAAAGTCCAGGGCAGGAAAGTTCGGTTTGGGTGTGCTCACAACGGTGGCTTGACTCCGGATTGATTAGTTGTACTATACAACCTTTAATTAGTTGCACAGAGCAACCAATGACCTCTTCAAATCGATGACAACAAGAAAAAAATGAACCGCCACCAAAGAATGACTGTCGCACACGAAACCTTGGCCATCCTGGACCAGGGTCGATACACACTCGCGAACCACCACACCGTCGAGATGTCCGTGCAGATCGACGCCTGCCTGCGCTCGACACGGTACATCGGCGCCGAGGAAACCCATGCACTCCTGTCGCAGGCCGCGACGCGGCGCCGACGGAACCTTGCAGCAGCCGTCGAGGTCGTCAATCAGACAACGCTCGCCTGCATCTCCCGTGTGCTGAACGAGACGAATGGCCCCGTTGCGGCGCTGAACTTCGCATCCGCCAGAAATCCGGGGGGCGGTTTCCTCGGAGGCAGTCTCGCGCAAGAAGAGTCGCTCGCAACCAGTTCGGCGTTGTATGCATCGCTCTTGCGCGCGCCTCAGTTCCATGAGGGCCATCGCGCCTCCACCTCGTCCCTGTATTCGGACGCGATGATTGTTTCGCCGGATTGCCCTGTCTTCCGTCGGGACGACGGCAGCCTGATGCGCACGCCAGAACTGGTCACCTTCATCACATGTGCCGCCCCCAACGCCGGTGCCGTCGCGAAGAACCATCCGGAGGAGCTTGCGCTGGTACCCGATGTTCTTCGTACACGATCGGAGCGGGTGCTTGCATTGGCGGCGCTCCAGGGCTGTGCCACGCTGGTACTCGGAGCATGGGGCTGCGGCGTATTCCGCAACGATCCGGCGATGGTGGCGCATGCCTTCCGATCCCATCTGTACGGCGATGCCGCCTGGGCGAATCATTTCGAGCGGATCGTGTTCGCAGTGCTCGACACCTCGATACAGCAAGACGTCTACAGGGCGTTCCTGAAAACCTTCACACGATGAAAACCCCTCTTCCCATCGAACTGCACCTCGCCCAGCGCGAACGCTGGCCGCAGAGCGGAAAGCACATCCTGGCGCACTACGATGCGCAGTCCGTCGTCGTCTACCAGGCCTACCGCCCCGCCATCGGCGAATACGCGATCCGGCACGGCCGCCTGGACGGGCCGGACTTCAGCCTTTCGCGCATGAGCTGGGTCAAGCCCAACTTCCTCTGGATGATGTATCGCTCCGGCTGGGGCACCAAGGAAGGCCAGGAGGTCACGCTCGGCCTGCGGCTGCGCCGCGCATTCTTCGAGCGGGTGGTGCGGGAGGCCGTGCCTTCGACCTTCGACTCCGTGCGCTACCCGATCCGCGAGGCGTGGCAAGAGGCGGTCGGACGATCCGAGGTGCGCCTGCAATGGGACCCGGACCATGCGCCGAGCGGCAACAAGCTGGAGCGCCGTGCGATCCAGCTCGGCCTGCGCGGGCGTACGCTTGCGGCGTTCGCAAGAGAAGAACTGCTCGAAGTGATCGACATGCGCGCCTTTGTGGAGGCACAGCGCCCGATGGCGCAAGACGACAACCCCGAACTGCAATTGCCAGTGGAGCATCCGCTCGATATCGAGCCCTGAGGAAAAGAAAAATGACAACGAACCCACCCATGACGCCGCGCAGTACCAAGGACCTGCCGGCGTACTTCGCACAGGGCCATCGCCCCGAGTACCTGCTGTTCTGGGGCCACCAGGCGCCGAAGAGCGGCGTGAACAAGAGCTGCTTCAGCCAGTGGTTCGAGGCCGGATTCACGGTCGACGGCGTGGGGTATCGCACGGCGGAGCATTTCATGATGGCCGGCAAGGCACGCGTGTTCGGCGACACCGCAACCTGCGAACGCATCGTCGCGGCGCGCACACCCGGCGAAGCCAAGAAGCTCGGCCGCGAGATCCGCAACTTCGACGAAGCGGCGTGGGTCGAAGCGCGTTTCGACATCGTCACGCGCGGCAATGTCGAGAAGTTCTCGCAGAACGCCGCGCTCGGCGCCTTCCTGCTGGGCACCGGCCATCAAGTGCTGGTGGAAGCCAGTCCGGTCGACGCCATCTGGGGCATCGGCCGGGCCGCCACCGATCCCGCGGCCCAGGACCCTCGCGAATGGCGCGGCCTCAACCTGCTGGGCTTCGCGCTCATGGCGGCGCGCGATGTGCTGAGGGCCGCACGATGAGCGCCGCGCGCTACCAGGGCTGCCTGCTCGGCCTGGCCTGCGGCGATGCCGTGGGCACGAGCGTCGAGTTCAGCCCGCGCGGCAGCTTCGCGCCGGTGACCGGCATGCACGGCGGCGGCCCCTTCGACCTGGAACCCGGTGAATGGACCGACGACACCTCGATGGCGCTGTGCCTCGCGGCGAGCCTGATCCATTGCCAGGGCTTCAATGCAGCCGACCAGATGAACCGCTATTGCAACTGGCGCAACGTGGGCTACATGAGCAGCAACGGGCGCTGCTTCGACATCGGCGGCACCGTGTCGGCCGCCCTCACCCGCTACCTCGCATCGGGAGATCCTTTCTCCGGCAACCCCGATCCGCGCACCGCGGGCAACGGCGCGTTGATGCGGCTCGCGCCGGTGCCGATGTTCTTCGCATCGAGCGTCGCAGCCGCCTGGCAGCAGGCTGGCGAGAGCACCCGCACCACGCACGGCGCACTGGAGGCCATCGAATGCTCACGGCTCTTTGCCCTGCAACTGCGCGCGGCGCTGCAGGGCGGGGGCAAGGCGGCGATTCTTGCCACCGCGCCGCTGGAGCCCTTGAGCGAGAAGGTTGCCGCACTGGGGCGCGGCGACTACGCATCGAAACCGCGGGAGCGCATCAAGGGCTCGGGCTACTGCGTCGAATCGCTCGAGGCGGCACTCTGGTGCTTCGCGCACACCGACTCGTTCGAAGCGGCCGTGCTGGCCGCAGTCAATCTTGGCGATGACGCCGACACCACCGCCGCGATCTGCGGGCAGTTGGCGGGAGCCTTCTACGGCATCGACGGCATTCCGCCGGGCTGGCTGCGTCAGCTCGCGATGCGCAGCGAGATCGAGCAGATGGCGAACCAGCTGCTGGCACTGGCGCGCTGAGCAGAAGCCCCTGCATCACTCCTGCGGCACCGCGACAGCCTCGCCCAGGCGCCGCGCGTCGAGCTGGCTCCCGCCCTGTGCCAGCGTCACCCCCACCACCGCATTGCCTTCGTCGCGCCTGAAGACGAACTGCGCCCCGATGGCGGTCACCGCAAAGCGGTCGTTGCCGGTGGGCGTGAGCGCGTTGTAGCCCCGCCCCGTCTCGCGCACCAGCAGCTTCGAGCCGCGCACCGTGAAGCTCAGCGCCTGGGTCTGCGTGATGCGGAACTCGCCCTTGTAGTCGTCCAGACGTTTCGGATCGATCGGCATCTCGGCCGTCGGCACCGGATAGCGGCTCTTGCCGATGGCCAGCATCACCGGCTGCAGCGGCGCGCGCGCATTGCTGCTGAGCACGATCAGCGCCTCGCCGGTGTCGGGTGCGAGCAGCCAGAGCGTGCGGTAGCCCTCGGTCACGCCTGCGTGGTAGTAGGTGCGCCGGCCACCGCCGGGGCCGCGCACCATCACCGCATAGCCGATCTCCGCGCCCTCGTAGCGCGCCAGCGGCGTGAGCATGCGCGCAGCGGCCGGGCCCAGCGGGCCGTTGGCGCCCGCGAGGATCGCACGGCTCAGCACCAGCATGTCGGCGGCGGTGGAGCGCAGCGCGCTGGCCGGCGCGTAGGCCGTCATGTCGAGCAGCGGCTGGCGCCGGTCGCCGGCGAAGCACGGGGCCATGCGCGAAGCCTTGTCGCCGAGCGGGATCACGGTGTCGTTCATGCCCAGCGGCTCGGTGATGCGCGCACGCACCAGCTCGCCCCACGAGGTGCCGTAGCGCTCAGCCAGCAGTTGCCCGAGCAGCGCCATGCCGAAGTTGCTGTAGCTGCCCTCGCAAGGCGGCGCGGCGGCCGTGAGCTTGATGCGCGACAGCGCCGCCCAGAACATCGGCTTGTCGAAGGTGCGGAACTGCTCCGCCAGCGCTGGGCCGCCCGTCACGCCATCGGCCATCACGGGCATGCAGCCGGTGTGCGTGACGAGCTGCTTCAAGGTCACCGAAGCCACCGCGGGCGGCACCCCTTCGACCTTGCCCGCAAGCAGCTTGCCCACCGTGTCGTCGAGCGTCACGTCGCCGCGCTCCACCGCCTGCGCCAGCAGCAGGCCCGTGAAGACCTTGGTGACGGAGCCGATCTCGAACATGGGCTGCTCGGCACTGTTCGGCTCGACAGGGCGCGGGGTCGATGGCGGCTCGGGGTTGTAGGCCGCACCGTACGAGGCCTTGCCGTTGCGCAGGATGCCGACCACCAGCGTTCCCCGCTCGGCGGCAAGGGCCGCCCTGGCCAGCACGGCGGGGTCGCTCGCCAGCGTCAGCGGTTGCTGCTGTGCGACCGCGCTGCCCGCCAGCGCTGCAAGAAGCCAGGCCGCGAACCAGCGGCGGTACAGGGCGGGGGGCAGGAGCCGCATCGTCGAATTCCTCGGGCGTCGTCGTCGAACAGGCGCCATCGTGCCATGCCGATGTAACGCGCGGGCCCCGGCCACAATCGGTGCATGCGTGCATTGCTCACCACCTTCTCCTGGCAGGAACTGCGCCACCACCCCTGGCGCAACGCGGCGGCCGTGCTGGCCGTGATGCTGGGCGTGGCGCTCGCGTTCTCGGTGCAGCTCATCAATGCCTCGGCACTCGACGAGTTCTCGAGCGCCGTGCGCTCGGTCAATGGCCAGCCGGACCTCGAAGTGCGCGCCGTGCAGGGCGGCTTCGACGAGGCCGTGTTCGCGCGGCTGGCCCGGCATCCGCAGGTGACGCTGGCGAGCCCGGTGCTCGAACTCCAGGGCCTGTCGCTGGCCGGCGGCGAGCGACAGGTGCCGATGCGGGTGATCGGCGTCGATGCGCTGGTGCTCCCCACGATCGCGCCCGCGCTGATGCCGCAGCCCGCGGCCGGCGCCGATCGCTTTGCGCTGTTCGCGCCGGGCCATGTGTTTCTCAACGCCGCGGCGCGCAACGTGCTGGGCCTGCCGACGCAGGCGAGTGTCGGTACCACCGAGACGGTGCAATTGCGCAGCGGCGCGGCATGGCATCGGCTCGATGTGGCAGGCCATGTCGCCGCCAGCGGCGCCGCGCTCGCGGTGATGGACATCGCGGCTGCGCAGGATCTTTTCGACCAGACCGGCCGGCTCAGCCGCATCGATCTGCGGCTCGCGCCCGGCACCGACCGCGCGGCCTTCATCGCTTCGCTGCAGAAGTCGCCCGGCTGGCCCGCGGGCGTGCAGTTCGCAGAACCCGGCGATGCGGCGGAGCGCGTGAGCAACCTGTCGCGCGCCTACCGCGTCAACCTGACGGTGCTGGCGCTGGTGGCGCTGTTCACCGGCGCGTTCCTGGTGTTCTCGGTGCTGGCGCTCAGCGTCGCCAAGCGCGCGCAGCAGTTCGCGCTGCTCGGCGTGCTGGGCCTCACACCCCGCGAGCGGCTGCGGCTGGTGCTGGCCGAATCGCTGGTGCTGGGCCTGATCGGCAGTGCGGCCGGCCTCGCGTTGGGCACCGCGCTCGCCGCTTTTGCGCTGCGGGTGCTGGGCGGCGACCTGGGCGGCGGGTATTTCGAGGGCGTTGCGCCCAAGCTGCACTGGAGCGGCAGTGCCGCGCTGCTGTACGGTGGGCTCGGCGTGCTGGCGGCACTGGTGGGCGGCTGGTGGCCCGCGCGTGCGGCGCAGGCGCTGCCCGAGGCGCAAACGCTCAAGGGGCTGGGCGCCGCGCCGACGCAGGGCAGGAGCCACTGGCTGGCGCTCGCGCTGATCGCGGTCGGCGCGGCGCTGGCGAACATCCCGGCCATCGGCGGCATTCCGGTGGCGGCGTATCTCTCGGTGGGCTGCCTGCTGGTGGGCGGCATCACCGCCCTGCCCTGGCTGATCGCACTGCTGTACGACCGCATCGCGCCGGTGTTCGCGCGGCGCGTGCTGCCGATGCTGGCCATCGAACGCGCCAGGCGCATGCGCGGCACGGCCGCCGTGGCGGTCAGCGGCGTGGTCGCAAGCCTGAGCCTGGCGGTCGCGCTGACGGTGATGGTCGCGAGCTTTCGCGAATCGGTGACGCACTGGCTCGACGTGGTGTTGCCGGCCGACCTGTACGTGCGCGCCACCTCGGGCGGACGCGGCAGCAACAGCGGCAGCACCAGCAGCACCGACACGGCGACCTTCTCGCCAGCGTTCGTGCAGGCGCTGGCCCAATTGCCCGGCGTGGCGCGCACGGGCACGCTGCGGACCCAGTCGCTGCAGCTCGATGCCTCGCAGCCGGCCGTGGCGCTGATCGCGCGGAGCCTGGAAGGGAGCGCGTCGCAGTCGCTGCCGCTGGTGGGCACTGCACTGGCCGTGCCCGAAGGGCAGATCGGCATCTACGTGAGCGAGCCGATGGTGGAGCTGTATGGGGCAAAGCCCGGGACAGTGTTCAAGCCACTGTCGGATGCGCTGGGTGTCGCCACATCGTCGACAACTGCGCACAGCTTCTTCGTGGCGGGCGTGTGGCGCGACTACGCCCGGCAGTTCGGTGCGATCACGATGGATGCGCGGGACTACGAGCGCATCACCGGGCGGCGCGATGTGAGCGACATTTCCCTGTGGCTCGCACCGGGCGCGGCGGAGGGCACCGTGCAGGCGGCGGTGCGTGCGCTGGCGGCGCGCCAGGGCGATGCATCGCCGCAGTCAGTCGAGATCGCGTCAGTGGGCCAGATCCGCGCGACCTCGCTGCGCATCTTCGACCGCAGCTTCGCGGTGACCTACTGGCTGCAGGCCGTCGCCATCGCCATCGGCCTGTTCGGCATCGCAGCGAGCTTCAGCGCGCAGGTGCTGGCGCGGCGCAAGGAGTTCGGGTTGCTCGCGCACCTGGGGTTCACGCGGCGGCAGGTGCTGGCGGTGGTGGCGGGCGAAGGCGCTGCGTGGACGGCCATCGGCGCCGTGGCGGGGCTGGTGCTCGGGCTGGCCGTGTCGGTGGTGCTCGTGAAGGTGGTCAACCCGCAGAGTTTTCACTGGACGATGGACCTGCTGGTGCCGTGGGTGCGATTGCTCGCGCTGTGCGGCGCAGTGGTGGTGGCCGGCACCGTCACCGCCTGGCTGGCGGGGCGGGCCGCCGCGGGCAAGGATGTGGTGCTGGCCGTGAAGGAAGACTGGTAGGCCCCGACGCCTACTTTGCCGGTGTCAGCTGGATCCGCTCCACCGTTTCCTTTTCCACCGCCCCGCGGCTGTAGACCAGCGGCACGTACTTGCCTTCGAGCCACAGCGGCGCGAGATCGCGGTAGTTGGGGCTGTCGGGGTTGCCCGACTGGCCCGGCGTGTTGATCACGCGCGAAGCGTCCCAGTTGCCCACGTCGAGCACCATGCGAAACGAGGCCCCCGACGTCAGCTTGTAGTCGCTCGCCCGATAGCTCGCCGCCATCGGCGTGAAGCCGGAGCCGGACATCGGCCAGTCGCCCACGTCGAGCTTCTTTCGCGTGGCGGCATCGACCACGTTGCCGAGCGGATGGCGGAACTCGGCGCGGTGCAGCGCTCCCCACTTCCAGGCCTTCATGTCGGGCCCCAGCTTGGCGGTCAGCTCCTGCATCGCGGTCGGCAAGGTCTGCAGCAGCAAGGCATCGCGCTGCGCATTGCTGACCCAGCCGAACGGGTTCTCGAGCAACAGCACCGTGCGCGTGTTGTCACCAGGTGCAGCCAATGACGAAGCCGTATCGCCCGCCCCCGCCTTGAGCACGGCCGCACGCAAGGCCTTGCTGCTCCACACCTCGTACAACGCAGCCGCCGCACTGTCCCGGTCCATCGTCCCGTCCCACCCCTGCAGCAGACTCAGGCCGGCAGCTGTCTGTGCATCGTCGCTGCGCAATCCGGCCAGCAGCTTGAGCAGCCGCTGCGCAGGCGTCGCCACGATGTCGTTCTGCATGCGCTCCGAGTCCTCGAGGGTGAAGCGCGAGCCTGCCGACACCTTCGCCGCGAACAGTTCCTTGAGACGGCGCGCGCGAGCGGCATCGCTCCATTCGTAGCCGATGCCCTTCTTCGCAGCGGGATGGTCGGGCGGAATGTTGTTCTCGTTCGCGGTCACCACATAGCCGCGCGCAGGGTTGAACTCCGAAGGCAGCTCGTCGCCGTTGCGGAAGCCCGACCATTCGTAGCGCCCGTCGCCCGGCACGGGCATCAACCCGTCCCAGTTGGGGCGGATGGGCGTCAACCCGCCCGGAATCCAGCCGACGTTGCCGCTGCTGTCGGCGTAGACCTGGTTCTCGCCCGGCGCGCCCCAACGGTTCATCGCGGCACGGAACTGGTCCCAGTTGCGTGCGCGCATGTAGTCCATGGAACCGAAGTACGGCGCCATGCCGGGCTCCAGCCAGGCGGCGCGCAGCGCATAGGCGCGCTGCTTGCCGGGCTCCGACAGCAGCACCGGGCCGTGGCGCGTGAAAGTATTGACCACCTCGCGCGGCGCACTCTCGCCGCGCACCGCGATGCGCTCGGTGACGCGCGTCATCGGCTCCCAGCGGCCCTGGTAGCGGTACTCGTTGGGGTTGCGCGGATTGAGCTGGTACACGTACAGGTCTTCCTGGTCCATGTAGAAGCGCGTGAGGCCGAAGGCGATGGTTCCGTTGTGCCCGATCGACAGGCCCGGCAGGAAGGGCTCGCCCGCGCCGATGGCGTCCATGCCGGGCGCGCTCAGGTGCGTCATGTAGCGCAGGCTCGGCGCACCGTGCGAGCGGTGCGGGTCGTTGGCCAGGATGGGGCGTCCCGTGGACGTGAGCTTCGGCGAAATGACCCAGTTGTTGCTGCCGTAGGCGCTCGTGGGGTCGCCTTGCGTGGCYTGTTGCGGCTCCTGCTCTGCCCTCGCCGCAGCCGATTCGGGGCTGCCGGGCAGCAGGGCGACCGGCGTGGAGGCCGCACCCGCATTCATTCCAACCCGCGTGTTGGCCTTGGTGAACTGCGGCGACTCGGTGGCGCGCATGTAGGCCGCGCGCAGTTCGGTCGCCGGAATGTTGCAAGGGTCGAGCCCGACCGGCACTTTGGGCGTGACCGGCGGATCGAGCTCGCGGCGCAGCCAGTCGGCCTTGATGCCCGGCCCGCCCGCGCAGAAGGCGCGAGCGCGGTCGACTTCGGAGGTGAAGTTGAGCGTGAGGCCGTGGTGCCGGATGCGCACCACGTCTTCAGGCGACCAGGCGGCCGGCTGGTAGCCGAGCAGCGCGAACTCGGTCGGCAGCAGCGCGGGCTGTGCGCGTACCTGCGCGACATAGGCATTGACGCCAGCCGTGAAGGCCTCGGCCACGCGCTTGGCATCCGAGCCGTAGGCCAGCCATTCGCGGTACATGTCGCCGCGGTAGAGCACGGCGCGCGCGGCGCGGTCGCTCTCGACCCAGGCGGGACCGAAGTCCTTGGCCATTTCGCCGAGGCCGCGCTTGCGCCACAGGTCCATCTGCCACAGCCGGTCGCGTGCGGCGATGAAGCCCTGCGCCACGAAGGCGTCGTAGAGCGTGCCGGCGTACAGGTGCGGCACGCCCCAGCGGTCGACCAGCACCTCGGCGGGCTTCTCGAGGCCCGGCACGGCGAAGGATGAAGAGGGGCGTGTCGCCGTTTCTCCATTCGGGGGGCCTGACGCGCAGCCGGCAAGTGCGATGGCCGCGAACGCCACGACGCCGATGGAAAGCCGATGGCTCGGCATGCGCCGCGATGCGGGGCGCAGGTTCTTTCTTTTCATGTGTCTCGTCTCCTGCCTGTTGGTGGCAGCGCACAGTATCCCGATTTATGCGCCCGCCGGGTTGCAAGGCATGACTTGTAGACTGGCACGCTATGCAGCAACCACTTTCTTCCTCCTCCTGCAGCGGCTGGCTCGGCGGCGCGATCCGCCGCATCGAGGCCGACTACCAGCGCAGCGCCGACACCCACCTGATCCCGCTGCCCCTGCCCGCGCTCGCCGCGCAGGGCATCGACCTGTACCTGAAGGACGAATCGACCCACCCGACCGGCAGCCTCAAGCACCGGCTCGCGCGCTCGCTCTTTCTCTATGCGCTGTGCAACGGCTGGGTGCGCGAGGGCACGACCATCGTCGAGGCGTCGAGCGGCTCGACGGCGGTGAGCGAGGCCTACTTCGCGCGGCTGCTGGGCCTGCCCTTCATCGCGGTGATGCCGCGCAGCACCTCGCCCGAGAAGATCGCGCAGATCGCCTTCTACGGCGCGAGCTGCCACTTCGTCGACCACGCGGCGCAGGTGTACGAGGAGGCCCGGGCGCTGGCCGAACGCACCGGCGGCCACTACATGGACCAGTTCACCTACGCCGAGCGCGCCACCGACTGGCGCGGCAACAACAACATCGCCGAGAGCATGTTCCAGCAGATGGCGCGCGAGCGGCATCCGGTGCCGGCCTGGATCGTGGTGGGCGCGGGCACGGGCGGCACCAGCGCCACCATCGGCCGCTACCTGCGCTTTCGCTGCCACGACACGCAGGTGTGCGTGCCCGACCCCGAAGGCTCGGTGTTCTCGGCCTACCACCGCACGGGCGACGCCGCGCTGACGGCCGTCGGCTCGCGCATCGAAGGCATCGGCCGGCCGCGGGTGGAGCCGAGCTTCATTCGCACGCTGGTCGACCGCATGATCGAAGTGCCCAACCTCGATTCGGTGGCGGCCATGCATGCGCTGTCGGCGCTGCTGGGGCGCAAGGTCGGGCCTTCGACCGGCACCAACTTCGTCGGCATGCTGGCCATTGCGCAGGAGATGCGCGCGGCCGGGCGGCAAGGCTCCATCCTTTCGCTGCTGTGCGACGCGGGCGAGCGCTACCTGCCGAGCTACCACGATGCGGCGTGGGTGCAGAACGCATTCGGCGACATCGGACCGGCGCAACAGCGCATCGACGCGCTGGTTGCGGGGTGATGCTGTCGCCCTCGCTCCGCCTGTCGCGGCGCAGCCTGCTGCTCGCCGCGCTGGCCGCCGGGCCCGCGGCCTGGGCCTTGCCCCCGCGCACGCTGCAGTTCCCGCGCGACTTCGGCAGCCATCCCGATCTGCGCACCGAGTGGTGGTACATCACGGGCCACGCGAAGAACGCGGCGGGACGCGAGTTCGGCTTCCAGGTAACCTTCTTCCGTTCGCGCGTCGAAGCCACGCAGGACATGCGCTCGGCCTTTGCGGCGAAGAATCTCGTCTTCGCGCACGCGGCCGTCACCGATCTCGAAGGCCGCGTGCTGCTGCACGACCAGCGCATCGCACGCGCCGGCTTCGGCATCGCATCGGCCGGCGAGACCGACACCGACGTGCGCCTGCGCGACTGGTCGCTGATGCGCAAGGACGGCGGCTATTCGGCGCGCATTCCGGCCGGCGAGTTCACGCTCGACCTGCGCTTCACGCCGACGCAGCAGGTTCTCCTGCAAGGCAACGCCGGCCTCTCGCGCAAGGGGCCCGAGGAAGCGCAGGCGAGCTACTACTACAGCGAGCCCCAGCTGAAGACGCAAGGAAGGCTCACGCTCAAGGGCCAGGCCTTCGAGGTCGGCGGCGTCGCCTGGCTCGACCACGAATGGAGCGAGGCGCTGATGCACCCCGACGCCGTGGGCTGGGACTGGATCGGCATGAACCTGGACGACGGCAGCGCCCTCACCGCCTTTCACTTGCGCCGCAAGGACGGCAGCGCTTTGTGGAGTGGCGGCTCGTTCCGCACAGGCGACGGTGCGCTGCGTGTCTTCAAGAACGACGAAGTGCGCTTCGAGAGCGTCAACGCGTGGACCAGCCCGCGCACGCGGGCGTTGTACCCGACGCAGTGGCGCGTGCAGACGCCATCCGGCAATTTCGAGGTGCGCGCCCTGCTCGACGACCAGGAACTGGACAGCCGCGGTTCGACTGGCGGCGTGTACTGGGAAGGCCTCAGCGACCTGCTCGATACCCAGGGGCTCCGTGTGGGACGCGGCTATCTGGAGATGACGGGCTACGCTGCGCCGCTGCGGTTGTAGTCCTGTGCGGGGCGCAGCTCAGTTGCTCTGCTGCGCGTTGTGTCCGGGGCGCGTGCACAGGCCACCGGGTACTCCCCTCCGCGAATGTCCCCCGCTTCGCTCCTCCTTTATTTCGCTGCGGGGAGCACCCGGTGCCCTGTGCACGATGAGCGCTGCTCTCGTGCTGGCCGATCAACCGCTGCGCTGAGCGATCACGCCGACGGTGTGCTCTGCGCAGCGAAATAAAGGAGGAGGCATGCGGCCCTAGGCCGCGCCGGGGGACATTCGCTTCGCTGCGCACACTGTCGGCGGGATCGCGCCCTGAACAGCGCCTTTCAAATACAACATTGCCGAAAAAGAAGGCGAGGTATGCATCCGTTTTAGGGTCGGAAGCGTAAGTCCCCCATGAACATCCATCACCACCTGAGAACGCTGGTCATCGCCAGCGCCCTGCTGTCGATCAGCGCCTCCTTCGCCGTCGCGGCGCCACCCGACGTCGCAATCAAGCCGCTGGAGACCACGGACTCCGTCATCAGCGACATCAGCGCGAGCGACCGCACGCGTCCTTTCCTGCCCGGAGAAAAACTGCTGTACTTCACGAACATCAAGAACGGGGACCAGGTGAAGTCACCGTTTCGCGTCGCGTTCGTGGCTTCGGGCATGGGTGTCGCGCCCGTGGTCGCCGGTGAAATCAAGAACACCGGCCACCACCACATCCTGATCGACATGCCGCTGCCGGTCGACATCAAGGCGGCGATTCCCTTCGACAAGCCCGGCGAGTACCTGCACCAGCACTACAAGCACTACGGCAACGGCGAGACGGAAGCCGTGCTCGACTTGCCGCCCGGCAAGCACAAGCTGCGCCTGCTGTTCGCCAACCACGCGCATGTGCCGTACTACGTGGCCAGCCGGGAGATCGAGATCACCGTGCTTCCGAAGGCCAACTAGCAGCCCTCGCGACAGGCGCGTTCAGTGCGACGAGCCTGGCCCGCGCCCCTTGCGCCGGTCGATGAACGCAATGATCTCGCCCATGATCCCCTTGCGGAAGGCCAGCACGCAGATCACGAAGATCAGGCCCGTGACCATGGTCACCGACTCGCCCAGCGTGTTGAACCAGTCCACCGTCGTGATGCGCGCGAGGAAGTTGCCCAGTTCGCCGATCTTGTTCTCGAGCAGCACCACCACCGCCGAACCCACCAGCGGCCCCGACAGCGTGCCCAGACCGCCCACCAGCGTCATCAGGATGACCTGGCCCGAAGCGGTCCAGTGCACGTCCGACAGCGTGGCAAAGCCCAGCACCAGCGTCTTGAGCGAGCCGGCCAGCCCCGACAGCGCGGCCGAGATCACGAAGGCCAGCAGCTTGAAGCGGCTCACGTCGTAGCCGAGCGAGAGCGCGCGCGGCTCGTTTTCCTTGATGCCCTTCAACACCTGCCCGAACGGCGAATGGATGGTGCGCACGATCAAGAGGAACGCGGCCACGACGATGACCAGCGCGACGTAGTACATCGTGAGGTCGTTCGCGAGGTCGACAACGCCGAAGAGCTTGCCGCGCGGCACGCCCTGCAGGCCGTCTTCGCCGCCCGTGAACTTGGCCTGCAGCGCAACGAAGAACATCATCTGCGCGAGCGCCAGCGTGATCATCGCGAAGTAGATGCCCTGGCGCCGGATGGCCAGCACACCGAACAGCCAGCCCAGCAAGGCGCCGGTGAGCGTGCCCGCGATCAGGCCCAGCTCGGGCGTCAGGCCCCAGACCTTCATCGCATGCCCCGCGACGTACGCGGAGCCGCCCAGGAAGGCCGCGTGCCCGAAGGACAGCAGGCCGGTGAAGCCCAGCAGCAGGTTGAAGGCCGCGGCGAACAGTGCGAAGCACATGAGCTTCATCACGAACACCGGGTAGGCGCCGAGGAACGGCGCCGCGATCAGTGCGACCAGCAGCAAGGCGTAGACGACGGTAGAGATCTTTTTCATGTTCATGCCGCTCGCCTTACTTCTCTTTGCCGAACAGGCCGGCGGGGCGAATCAACAGCACGATGACCATGATCACAAACACAACCGTAGACGAAGCCTCGGGATAGAAAACCTTGGTGAGCCCCTCGATCACACCGAGCCCCAGGCCCGTGAGGATGGCGCCCATGATGGAGCCCATGCCACCGATCACGACCACCGCGAACACCACGATGATCAGGTTCTGCCCCATCAGCGGCGACACCTGCATCACGGGTGCGGCCAGCACGCCGGCGAAGGCCGCGAGCGCGCAGCCGAAGGCGTAGGTCAGCGTGATCATCAGCGGCACGTTGACACCGAAGGCTTCCACCAGGCGCGGGTTCTCGGTGCCGGCGCGCAGATAAGCGCCCAGGCGGGTCTTCTCGATCACATACCAGGTGGCGAAACAGATCACCAGCGATGCAACGACCACCCAGGCCCGGTAGTTGGGCAGCACCATGAAGCCCAGGTCGGTGGCGCTCGACAGCGCATCGGGCGCATCGTAGGGCAGCCCCGAGACGCCGTAGACCGAGCGGAACACGCCTTCGATCAGCAGCGTGAGGCCGAGCGTGAGCAAGAGGCCGTAGAGGTGGTCGAGCTTGTAGATCCAGCGCAGCAGGAGCCGTTCGATCACCACGCCGAAGAGGCCGATCAGGATCGGCGCCGCAATCAGCATCACCCAGTAGTTGATGCCCAGATATTCCATCGCCATCCAGGTCAGGACGGCGCCCAGCATGAACAGCGCGCCATGCGCGAAGTTGATGACGTTGAGCAGGCCGAAGATCACCGCCAGCCCGAGGCTCAGGATGGCGTAGAAGGAGCCGTTGACCAGCCCCAAAAGGAGCTGGCTCAACAGAGCGGGAAGGGAAATGGTCATAAGCGTTTCAACGAACCCGGGCGCCGGGGCGCCCGCGGGAGATCACTTCCAGAGGGCGCACTTGCTCTCGGCCTTGGTCGTGAAGACGTCTTCACCCTTGAGCTTCTGGATCACCTTGTAGTAGTCCCACGGCTGCTTGGATTCGGCCGGCGACTTGACCTGCACCAGGTACATGTCGTGCACGAAGCGGCCATCGGCGCGGATGGAACCCTTGGCGTAGAAGTCGTCGATCGGCGTCTTCTTGAGCGTCTCCATCACCTTGTCGGCATCGACCGTCTTGGCGGCCTGCACGGCCTTCAGGTAGGTCATGGTGGCCGAGTAGTCGGCCGCCTGGATGTCGGTGGGCATGCGCTTGGTCTTCTCGAAGAAGCGCTTGCCGAAGGCGCGCGTCTTGTCGTCCAGGTTCCAGTCCCAGCTGGTAGTGAGCAGCAGGCCTTCGGTGTTCTTCAGGCCCAGGCTGTGCACGTCGGTCACGAACACCAGCAGGCCGACCATCTTCATGGTCTTGGTGATGCCGAATTCCTTGGCGGCCTTGATCGAGTTGATGGTGTCGCCGCCCGCATTGGCCAGCGCCAGCACCTGGGCCTTGGAGTTCTGTGCCTGCAGCAGGAACGACGAGAAGTCCGAGGTGTTGAGCGGATGCTTGACGCTGCCGAGCACCGTGCCGCCCTTCTCCTTCACGACCTTGGTGGCATCGCCTTCGAGGGCCTGGCCGAAGGCGTAGTCGGCCGTGAGGAAATACCAGCYCTTGTCGCCGCGCTCGATCACCGCGCTGCCGGTGCCCTTGGCCAGCGCCACGGTGTCGTAGGCGTAGTGCACGGTGTACGGGGTGCACTGGTCGTTGGTGAGCGCCGAGCTGCCGGCGCCGTTGACGATGAAGACGCGCTTCTTCTCCTGTGCCACCTTGGCCATGGCCAGTGCGGTGCCCGAGCTGGTGCCGCCGAACAGCATCGTCAGGCCTTGCGTGTCGATCCACTCGCGTGCCTTGGAGGCAGCGATGTCRGCCTTGTTCTGGTGGTCGGCCTGCAGCAGCTCGATGGGCATGCCGTTGACCTTGCCGCCGAAGTCGTCGATGGCCATCTGGATCGCGAGGGCGCCGTTCTTGCCCTCCACGTCCGCATAGAGGCTCGACATGTCGGTGATGAAGCCGATCTTGACCTTGTCCTGGGCCTGGGCGGCGCCGGCGGCCAGTGCTGCGGCGGCAAAAACGGCGGTGAAGGCAAACGCTTTTTTCATGGGAGGTCCTCAGTGGGATATCGGTCGGTTATTTCCAGAGCGCGCACTTGGACTCGGCCTTGGTGGTGAACACCGTGTCGCCGGGCAGCTTCTTCACGAGCTTGTAGTAGTCCCAAGGGGTCTTCGATTCGGCGGGCGACTTGACCTGCATCAGGTACATGTCGTGCACGTAGCGGCCATCCGCGCGGATCTGGCCGGAGCCGAAGAAGTCGTTGAGCTTCATCTGCTTGAGCTCGGCCATGACCTTGTCGGCGTCGTCCGACTTGGCTGCATCCACCGCCTTCAGGTAGGTCATGGTGGCGGAGTAGTCGGCCGCCTGGATCTCGGTCGGCATGCGCTTGGCCTTGTCGAAGAAGCGCTTGGCGAACTTGCGGGTGTCGTCGTTCAGGTCCCAGTACCAGCTGGTGGTGAACTGCAGGCCTTCGGTGTTCTTCAGGCCCAGGCTGTGCACGTCGCTCAGGAAGATCAGCAGGCCGGCCAGCTTCATGGTCTTGCCGATGCCGAATTCCTTGGCGGCCTTGATGCTGTTGACGGTGTCGCCGCCCGCATTGGCCAGGCCGAGGATCTGGGCCTTGGAGTTCTGCGCCTGCAGCAGGAACGACGAGAAGTCGGACGCGTTGAGCGGATGGCGCACCGCACCGACGATCGTGCCGCCCTTGGCCTTCACGACGGTGGAGGTATCGGCCTCGAGCGCATGGCCGAAGGCGTAGTCGGCCGTCAGGAAGAACCAGGTCTTGCCACCGCCGTCGACCACGGCCGCGCCGGTGCCCTTGGCCAGCGCCACGGTGTCGTACGCATAGTGCACGGTGTAGGGCGAGCACTGGTCGTTGGTCAGCGCCGACGATGCGGCGCCGTTGTTGAAGTACACCCGCTTCTTCTCGGCCGCCACCTTGGCCAGCGCCAGGCCGACGCCGGAGTTGGTGCCGCCGAACAGCATCGTCAGGCCCTGCGTGTCGATCCACTCGCGCGCCTTGGAGGCGGCGATGTCGGGCTTGTTCTGGTGGTCCACCGTCAGCAGCTCCACGGGCTTGCCGGCCGCCTTGCCGCCGAAGTCGTCGATCGCCATCTGGATCGCCAGCGCGCCGTTCTTGCCTTCGAGGTCGGCATACAGGCTCGACATGTCGGTGACGAAGCCGATCTTGATCTTGTCTTGAGCCTGCGCCTGGGCGGCTGTAGCCAGCGCCAGCGCGCCGAAAGCCAGGGCGAATGCGGTGAGCTTGTTTTTCATGTGTGTCTCCAGCAGAAGCAACGAACGGTGAATGAACCTAGACGCCGAGCAACTCGGTGAGCACGGGCATCTTGGCTTCGAGTTCGGCAGCGCCGAACTTCTCCACGATGCGGCCGTGTTCCATGACGTAGAAGCGGTCGGCCAGCGGTGCCGCGAAGCGGAAGTTCTGCTCGACCATGACGATGGTGTAGCCCTTGGCGCGCAGCATGGTGATCATGCGGGCCAGCGCCTGCACGATGACGGGCGCCAGGCCTTCGGAGATCTCGTCGAGCAGCAGCAGCTTGGCGCCGGTGCGCAGGATGCGCGCCACCGCCAGCATCTGCTGCTCGCCGCCCGACAGGCGCGTGCCCTGGCTGTGACGCCGCTCGGCCAGGTTGGGGAACATGGCGTAGATCTCTTCGACCGACATGCCCTGCGACACGCCCGATCCCGTGCCCTTCAGCTCGGGCGGCAGCATCAGGTTTTCCTCGCACGAGAGGCTGGCGAAGATGCCGCGCTCTTCCGGGCAGTAGCCGATGCCCAGGTGGGCGATGCGGTGCGTCGGCATGCCGATGGTCTCTTTGCCGTTGACCTCGATGCTGCCCTTGCGGGCGCCCGTGAGCCCCATGATGGCGCGCAGCGTGGTGGTGCGGCCCGCGCCGTTGCGGCCCAGCAGCGTGACGACCTCGCCGGGCTGCACGACCATGTCGACACCGTGCAGCACGTGCGATTCGCCGTACCAGGCTTGCAGCCCCTTGATTTCCAGTGCCGCTGTCATCAGTGGGCGCCCTGCAGTTGGCCGTCGGTGGTGCCCATGTAGGCTTCCATGACCTGGGGGTTGTTCGAAACCTCGGCGTAGGGGCCTTCGGCCAGCACGGCGCCGCGCTGCAGCACGGTGATGGTGTCGGCGATGGTCGAGACCACGCTCATGTTGTGTTCGACCATCAGGATGGTGCGTCCGGCCGACACGCGCTTGATGAGTTCGGCCACGCGGTGTACGTCTTCGTGGCCCATACCCTGCGTGGGTTCGTCGAGCAGCATCAGCTCAGGCTCCATGGCCAGCGTGGTGGCGATCTCGAGCGCGCGCTTGCGGCCGTAGGGCAGGTTCACGGTCTGCTCGTCGGCGAGTTCCTCGAGGCCCACCTCGGCCAGCAGCTCGCGCGCACGCGCGTCGAGCGGCTTGAGCGACTTCTCGCTCTTCCAGAAGTGGTACGAGGTGCCGAGCCGGCGCTGCAGGCCCAGCCGCACGTTCTCCAGCAGCGTCAGGTGCGGGAACACCGCCGAGATCTGGAACGAGCGGATGATGCCGCGCCGCGCGATCTGTGCGGGACGCTCGCCCGTGATGTCATGCCCGTTGAACAGGATCGTGCCGGTGGTCGGCTCCAGGAACTTGGTGAGCAGGTTGAAGCAGGTGGTCTTGCCGGCGCCATTGGGGCCGATGAGCGCGTGGATCGAGCCGCGCACCACCGAGAGGTCGACCTTGCTGACCGCAGTGAACCCCTTGAATTCCTTGGTGAGCTGCCGTGTTTCGAGGATGACGTCGCTCATCTCGCGAGGTCGCCCGGGGTCGGAAAAAAGTAGTCGGTCATGCAGTCCATCTCGGCGCGCCACCATGGAGCGCGGACCGATTGTTCGTGCGCGACTCACACTTGGATACTGGGGCAAATGCCTATGCTGCACTGCAACCTGCATGCAGCGGAGAAGTTATGCACGATCACCGACTGTCGTCGCAGTGACAATGGCGCCTTCCGCCCGGGCAAACAAAAACCCCCAGGTCTTCGCGACGAAGCCTGGGGGTGATGAGGATGCGCGCAATCAGTGCGCGCCGGCTGCGGCGTCTCCGCCGGCCCCGCCGCGTTGCGGCCGCGCCAGCCACACCAGCGGGATCAGCAACAGGAACAAAATCGCCGATGCATAGAAGATGTCGTTCGTGGCCAGCATGAACGACTGCTGGTCGACGATGCGGTTGAGCTGCCCCAGCACCTGCTCGGTGCTGAAACCGCTGCTGGCCAGGCCCGACATTGCGCTGGTCGCCGCGTTGTTGCCCTGGTTCACCGTCTCGGCCAACTGGGAGTGATGCAGCGCCGCGCGGTTCTCCCACAGCGTGGTGGTGATCGACGTACCCATCGCGCCCGCCGTGATCCGCAGGAAGTTCGACAACCCCGACGCGGCCGGGATGCGGTCCGGCGTCAGGCCCGACAGCGTGATCGTCACGAGCGGGATGAAGAAGAACGCCATCGCGATGCCCTGGATGATCGTCGGGATGATGATCGTCACGAAGTCGGCCTGCGTGTTGAAGTTCGACCGCATCCACAGCACCAGCGCGAACACCAGGAACGAGAAGGTCGCATAGCGGCGCGGGTCGATCTTCGCCACCGTGAGCCCCACCACCGGCGAGAAGAAGATCGCCAGCAGCCCCACCGGCGCCATGATCATCCCCGCCTGCGTCGCGGTGTAGCCCATCCACTGCTGCAGCCACAGCGGCAGCAGCACCACGTTGCCGAAGAACAGGCCGTAGGCCACGGCGGTTGCCACGGCGCCCGACCAGAAGTTGCGGCGCTTGAAGAGCGACAGGTCGACCACCGGGTGCTTGTCGGTCAGCTCCCAGATCAGGAAGAACGCGAAGCCGACCACGGCCACCACCGCCATCGTGACGATCTGCGGCGAATGGAACCAGTCGAGCTCCTTGCCCTTGTCGAGCATCAGCTGCATCGAGCCGACCCACAGCACCAGCAGCGCGAGCCCGATGGCGTCGATCGGCACCTTGCGCGTGGTGCTCTCGCGCTTGCGGTAGAGCGCCCAGGTGATCGCGGCCGCGACGATGCCGACGGGGATGTTGATGTAGAAGATCCACGGCCACGAGATGTTGTCGGTGATCCAGCCGCCGAGCAGCGGCCCCATCACCGGCGCCACCAGCGTCGTCATCGACCACATGGCCATCGCGAGGCCAGCCTTGGCGCGCGGGTAGCTCGACAGCAGCAGCGTCTGCGACAGCGGAATCATCGGACCGGCAACGAAGCCCTGCAGCGCGCGGAACAGGATCAGCGTCGTCATGTTCGGCGCGAGGCCGCACAGCAGCGAAGCGATCATGAACAGGATCACGCTGGCCATGAACAGGCGCACCTGGCCGAAGCGCTGGGTCATGAAGCCCGTGAGCGGCACCGCGATGGCGTTGGCCACCGCGAAGCTGGTGATGACCCAGGTGCCTTGCGTGGTGCTCACGCCCAGGTCGCCCGAGATGGCCGGCAACGACACGTTCGCGATCGACGAGTCGAGCACGTTCATGAAGGTTGCCGCAGAAAGCGCGATCGTGCCCCAGACGCGGGCAGAGCCCTCGAGCGGCGGATGCGCTACGTAAGCGGGAGCGGCGGTGGCCATTGCGCGTGCTGTTTAAAGAGATCGCGCGATCAACCGGGCTGGCCTTGCGCTGCCACCTGGGCACCGACAGCTGGCGTCGCCGAGGCCGGGCGGTGTGCCGGTGCGACAGCAGCGGTGGCCGGCGTGCCGCGGCCGAGGTTGGCCGCGACGATGCGGTCCACTTCGGCATCGGCGCCGCGGTCGAGCTGGCTGTAGACCTGCGTCTGCGTCAGCGCACTGCCGCGCGGCGCGTCGGCGAGCATCTTGCCGGTCTTCTTCGTGATGTCGATCTCGGCGTCCATCGAGAGGCCGATGCGCAGCGGGTTGGCCTTGAGCTGCTCGGGGTCGAGCGCGATGCGCACGGGCACGCGCTGCACCACCTTGATCCAGTTGCCGGTGGCGTTCTGTGCCGGCAGCAGTGCGAACGCACTGCCGGTGCCGACGCCGAGGCCCGCGACCTTGCCGCTGTATTCGACCTTCTTGCCGTAGACGTCGGCCGTGAGCTTCACGGGCTGGTCGATGCGGATGTTGCGCAGCTGCACTTCCTTGAAGTTGGCGTCGACCCACAGCTGGTTGAGCGGCACGATCGACATCATCGGCGTGCCGGCGGCCACGCGCTGGCCGAGCTGTACGGTGCGCTTGGCCACATAGCCGTCGACCGGGGCAGGCATCGCGACGCGCTGCGTGGCGAGATAGGCCTCGCGCACCTTGGCGGCGGCGGCCAGCACGCTCGGGTGCTGCGCCACGCTGGTGCCGTCGGTCAGCGATTGGTTGCTGACGAGTGCTTCGCGTGCGGCGACCACACCGGCCTGCGCCGCCGCGAGCTGGCTCTTGGCCGTATCGAGCTGCGTTTCGGCGTGGTTGAGTTCTTCCTTCGACACCGCGCCATTGCCCGACAGCGCACGGCGGCGCTGCAGGTCGTCCTGTGCCTTAGCGATGTCGCTCTGCGCCTTGACGATGTCGGACTGGCGCAGCGTGACCTGCGCGGCCAGCGAGCCGTTGTTGGCGTACAGCGTGCGCACCTGGCGCACCGCCTGCGCGAGCGCGGCTTCGGCCTGCTCGAGCGAGACCTTGGCATCGGCCGGGTCGAGCTGCACCAGCGGCTGGCCGGCCTTCACGAAGTCGGTGTCGTCGGCGTTGATGGCCATGACGGTGCCGCCGATCTGCGGCGTGATCTGGATGACGTTGCCCTGCACGTAGGCGTTGTCGGTGTCCTCGTAGTGGCTGGCGACCAGCCATTCGTAGAGGCCCCAGCCGCCGCCGGCGACGATCACCACGGCCGCCAGTGCGGTCAGCGCGCGGCGGCGCTTGCCGTTGCCGGCGGGCGCTTCAGGTGCAACAGAGGCTGCGGCAGCAGCGGGCGTCGGAGTGTTGTTGTCGCTCATGGTGAAGTTCTTTCCGAAGACGAAGAAGTCGAGTCAGTTCAGTTCAGTTCAGTTCAGTGCGGCCGACGGGGCCGAAGCCGTGGCCGTGGCCGGGGGCTGCCAGCCGCCGCCCAGCGCGCGCGCCAGGGCCACCTGCGTGTCGAGCGCGCGCGCGGCGAGATCGACAGCCAGCCGGCGTTGCGCGAGCACGGCGGTTTCTGCCGTCAGCACATTGAGGTAATTGCCCAGACCGGCGCGATAGCGCTGCACGGCGATGTCGTAGGCGCCTTCGGCGGCCGTTTGCGCGGCGCGCTGTTCGGTCTGCTGGCGGATGATCGACTGGGCGCTGGAGACCTGGTCGGCCGCGTCGCGCACCGCATCGATGACGCTGGCGTTGTAGCTTTCGATCGCCACGTCGAGATCGGCCGACTTGCCGCGCAGGTTGGCGCGCAGCTTGCCGCCTTCGAAGATCGGCAGGCTGATCGCCGGACCCACGCCCCACTGCTCGCTGCCCGACTTGAGCAGCTTGCCGAAGCCGAGGCTCTGGAAACCGACGAAGGCCGTGAGGTTCACGTTGGGATAGAACAGGGTCTTGGCGTTGGCCACGTCGCTGGTGGCCGCTTCGACGCGCCAGCGCGCAGCGGCGATGTCGGCGCGGCGGCCCAGCAGGTCTGCCGGGATGTTCGCCTGCAAGGCCATCGGCTTGACGGCCGCCAGCACCGGCGGCTTGAGGGATGCCGACACGTCGGGCTGGCCCACGAGCGCATCGAGTGCATGCTGCTGCAGCGCGATCTGTTCGTTGAGCGCCTCGATCTGCTGGCGCGCTTCAGGCAGGCCGCCCTCGCTCTGGCGCAGTTCCAGGCGGGTGTCGAGGCCGGCGGACACGCGGTCGCGCACGAGCTTCAGCGTTTCATCGCGTTGCGCCAAGGTGCGCTGGGCCACGGTGAGCTGGTCGTTCAGGCGCGCCCACTGGAAGTAGCTGCGCGCCACGTTGCTGGCGAGCAGCACGCGTGCGGCATCGGCATCGGCCGCCGCTGCATTGGCGGCGCCGATGGCGGTGTCGAGCGCGGTGCGGTTCTTGCCGAAGAAGTCGAGCTCCCAGCTCGCGCCGAGCTGCAGCAGGCCGATGTTCTGCGTCGAGCCGCCGAGCGGTGCCGGGTAGATGTAGTTGCTGTTGAACTTCTGGCGATTGAGGCTGAGTTCGCCTTCGACCTTGGGCTTGAGGGCCGATTCGGCAATGTCGCTCGATGCCTGCGCCCGCACGAGCCGCGCACGCGCGACCTGCAGGTTGGGGTTGCCGGCCACGGCCTGGTCGATCAGCGTGTCGAGCTGCGCATCGCCGAAGGCCAGCCACCACTGGCTGTCGAGGCTCGGCGCGGTGGCAGTGCCGGTGTTCGCGGCAATGCCCAGCGAAGAAGCATCGCGCAGCCTGGCCTGCGAGCCGATGCCGGCCATGTCGGCGCAACCGGCCAGTGCGACCACCAGCAGTGCGGCGGCCACGACGGGAGTGCGACGCACAGCGCGCACGGCGAGGGAATCATTCATTTTTATCTCCACGGGCCGCGAGGGCCTGCGCGTTGTCGAGGATGCGGCGCAGGTAGCCCTTGAGCTGCTCCCATTCCTCGGTGGTGAAACCTGCAAGGTGCTCGTTCTGCACGCGGCTCAGCACGTACGGCACTTCCTTGGCGGCGGCACGGCCTTCTTCGGTGAGTTCGATGTTGACCACGCGCCGGTCCTCGAGCGAGCGCACGCGGCGGCACAGGCCCTTGGCCTCGAGGCGATCGAGCAGCCGGGTCATGGCGCCGGTGTCGAGTTCGCAAGCCCGGGCCAGTTCGGCCACCGTGGTGGCCGCGCCCACGTGCAGCTTGTACAGCGGCACCCACTGCGGGTAGGTTGGACTGCCGGGTTCGCACATGCGGGTTTCCACCGACTGCCCCACCGCCGACACGATGCGGCGCATCAGATAGCCAATGCTCTCCTCGGCCTTGTAGGTCTCCGCCCGGTAGAAAACAGGCGGCTGACGCACAGCGCCATCGGGGACCGACGAGCCTTTGGGGATCTTTGCATCGCTCATGGACTGAATATTAGCTGCCATGACAGTTATTGTCAAGGCTGCCTTTGTAGGGGCAGCGGTTCGGTAGAATCCGCCCCCATGGCTTCTTCCCCACCGTCTTCCATGGCCAAGGGCTCGCCCCGGTCGCTGTCGGGCCTGAGCCCCTTTCTTCGGCCCTACCGCGTGCAGATCGTTCTGGCGGGCCTTTTCCTGGTGATGGCGGCTGTCACGACGCTGGTGTTTCCGCTCGCACTGCGCAGCCTGATCGACGGCGGACTGATCAGCGCCGACAAGGGCGCCCAGACCATGGCGCTGCGCGAGCATTTCGGCGCCCTCTTCGCGGTGGCCGTCGCCCTGGGTGTTTTTTCGGCCGCCCGCTTCTATACGGTGAGCTGGCTGGGCGAACGCGTCACGGCGGATTTGCGCAACGCGGTGTACGGCCATGTGCTGCGCCAGAGCCCGGCCTTCTTCGAGACGACGCAGACCGGCGAGGTGCTCTCCCGCCTGACGGCCGACACCACGCTCGTGCAGACCGTCGTCGGCTCGTCCCTGAGCATGGGCCTTCGCAACGCGGTGATGGGCGTGGGCGCACTGGCGGTGCTGGTCTGGACCAATCCCTATGTGATGGTGCAGGTGCTGGGCATCCTGGTGCTGGTGGTGCTGCCGAGCATGTGGTTCGGCCGGCGGGTGCGCAAGCTCTCGCGCGCCAGCCAGGACCGCGTGGCCGATTCGAGCGCCATTGCCGCCGAAGTGCTGAATGCGATCCCGGTGGTGCAGAGCTACACGGCCGAGGCGCGCGAGGCGGCCCGCTTCGACGCTTCGACCGAGAACGCCTTCCGCACCGCCGTGCGCCGCACCAAGGCGCGCTCGGTGCTGGTGGCCTTCATCATCATCGCCACCTCGGCGGCGCTGCTCTGGGGCCTCTACCAGGGCACGCAGGCCGTGCTGCGCGGCGACATCACGGCGGGCCACCTCGGCCAGACCGTGGTCTACGTGGCCATCCTCGCGAGCGCAACGGCCGTGCTCGGAGAGGTGTACGGCGACCTGCTGCGCGCCGCAGGGGCCACCGAGCGCCTGATGGAACTGCTGCATGCGCCGGCCGTCATCTTTTCGCCGCCGAATCCGGCGGTCACGCCGATCCCGGCGGCGGGCAGCGCGATCAGGTTCGATGGCGTGACTTTCCATTACCCCTCGCGGCCAGGTACGCCGGCACTGCGCGACTTCAGCCTCGACATCGCGCCGGGCGAGACGGTGGCACTGGTCGGCTCCAGCGGCGCAGGCAAGAGCACGGTGTTCCAGCTGCTGCTGCGCTACTACGACCCGCAGTCGGGCCAGCTGCTGCTCGACGGCACACCGCTCGCGTCGCTCGCCCTGCCCGATCTGCGCACCCGCATCGGCCTCGTGCCGCAGGACGCCGTGATCTTCTCGGCCAGCGCCTTCGAGAACATCCGCTACGGCCGGCCCGAAGCCACCGCCGACGAAGTGCATGCCGCGGCCCGCGCCGCCTTCGCGCACGACTTCCTGCAGGCGCTGCCCGAGGGCTACGACACCTTCCTCGGCGAGCGCGGCGTGCGCCTGTCGGGTGGACAGCGCCAGCGCATCGCCATTGCGCGCGCGATTCTCAAGAACCCGCCGTTGCTGCTGCTGGACGAAGCCACCAGCGCACTCGACGCGGAAAGCGAACGCATGGTGCAGGCAGCCCTCGAATCGGCCATGGAAGGCCGCACGACGCTGGTCATTGCGCACCGCCTGGCGACCGTGCAGAAGGCCGACCGCATCATCGTGCTCGACCACGGCGGCATCGTCGAACACGGAACGCACGCGACGCTGGTGGCGCAGGGCGGCGTCTACGCCCGCCTGGCCGCCCTTCAGTTCACGGCCTGAACCGCCTGAACCTGCCTGCTGCAGCAATTGCAGCAGCGGCTTACTGCAGCGTTTCCTTGAGCGCGGCCGGGATCGGCAGCGGCATCACCGCGATGCCTTCGTCCAGCAGCGCCTCGGTCTGCTCGGGGGTCGCGTGGCCGCGGATGCCGCGCTCTTCGGCTTCCCCGTAGTGCATCTTCCGGGCTTCTTCGGCAAAGCGGTCGCCGACGTCCTCGGTTTTCGCGATGACCTCGCGCACGGCACGCATCCAGCGGGCCTCGAGCGAAAGCTCGGCTGGCACTTGCGAAGGGACAGCGGGTGCGGCTTCTGCCGGCGCCTTGGGGTTGCCGAGATTGAGGCGCGGCGCGCTCAGCAGCTTGACGATGGCGGTGTCGCCGCAGACCGGGCATTCGACCAACCCGGCCGCGAGCTGGGTGTCGAAGGCCTCGTTGGACGCAAACCAGCCCTCGAAGCCGTGGCCGTGCGCGCAGCGGAGATTGAGGACCTTCATGCGCGGATTATCCCGCGCCGCCCTGCGAAGCCGCCACTTGCCAGTCGAGTTCCCATGCGCCCGAAAGGACGTTTTGCAGCCAGAGGGTGCAGGTCAGCGTCTTGGCGTCGGTCACGGTGCCGTCGCGGCACCAGTCGGCCAGCGCCTGCGGCGTGGCGGTGAACACGTCGAGGAACTCGCCGTGGTCGAGCTGGCGCTCGCCGAGCGAAAGGCCGCGCGCGAAATAGATGTGGATGATCTCGGTCGAATACGCCACGGCCAGGTGCATGGCGCCCGCATGCGCCCATTCGCGCGCGGTGTAGCCGGTTTCCTCGAGCAGTTCGCGCTGGCCGCAGACGAACGGGTCTTCGCCCGCATCGAGCTTGCCGGCCGGAAACTCGACCATCACATGGCCGACCGGGTAGCGGAACTGGCGCTCCAGCACCACGCGACCGTCGTCCAGCATCGGGATCACCACCACGGCGCCGGGATGCACCACGTATTCACGGGTGGCGCTGTGGCCGTCGGGCAGGCGGATGGTGTCGCGCTTGGCCTGCAGGAAATTGCCCTTAAAGAGCTCCTCGCTGCCGATGAGCTCTTCCTTCAGGTGCGAATCGGCGATGGGAGAAGTCATGTGAGTCAGTGCCTGTGCTTCATGAGATAGCGCCAGGTGAACCCTGGGAAGGCCAGCACGATGAAGAGCGCGCCGGTCACCGCATAGAACTCCCAGCCCTGCGAGGCGATCTGCCCTGCCCTGCGCTCGAACAGCAGGCCGATGCCGCCGGCAATGAAGTACAGCACCACCAATTCGGCAAAGCGTATTGCGAGCGACTTGGGCTTCGTCGGCAGCGGCGCGACACCGAACAGGCGGTCGTTGAAGAACGGCAGGTTGGCAGCCACCAGCGCCACCAGCAGCACGACCCAGACCGACGCGGTTTGCGACACCGGGGGCCGGCCGCGTCAGTGGGCCAGCGTGGCCGCGATCGCGTCGTAGCACAGCGTCATCAGACCGCCGGGCAGGACGCCGAGAACCAGGATCAGTGCGCCGTTGATCGTGAGCACGGTGCGCACGTCGAACGAAGCCGAGACGGTGGTCGCCGTGACGGGTGCGTCGAAGTACATGACCTTGACCACGCGCAGGTAGTAGAAGGCGCCGACCAGCGACATCATCACGGCGAACACCGCGAGGCCGATGTAGATCGCCTGGCCCGATGCGATCAGTGCCTGCAGCACGGCCAGCTTCGCGTAGAAGCCGACCAGCGGCGGCAGGCCGGCCAGAGAGAACATCGCGACCGCCATCACGCCGGCATACAGCGGGCTGCGCTGGTTGAGACCGGCGAGGTCGGTGATCTCTTCGCTTTCGAAGCCTTCGCGCGCCAGCAGCAGGATGATGCCGAAGCTCGCCAGCGTGGTCAGCACGTAGGTCACGATATAGAACATCGAGGCGCTGTAGGCGGCCTGTGCGTTCTGCGTGCCCTGCAGGTCCGAACCGGCGACCAGGCCCAGCAGCATGAAGCCCATCTGCGAGATGGTCGAGTAGGCCAGCATGCGCTTGAGGTTGCTCTGCGCAATGGCGGCGAGGTTGCCGATCAGCAGCGAAGCCACGGCCAGCACGGCCAGCATCTGCTGCCAGTCGATCGCGAGCGGCTGCAGGCCGTCGACCAGCAGGCGGATGATGATGCCGAAGGCCGCCAGTTCGGGCGCCGCGCCGATCAGCAGCGTGACGGCCGTCGGGGCGCCCTGGTAGACGTCGGGCACCCACATGTGGAAAGGCGCTGCCCCCACCTTGAACGCCAGGCCGGCCACGATGAACACCAGGCCGAACACCAGCACCTGGTGGTTGACCTTGCCGGTGGAGATCGCCTTGAACACTTCGTTGAGGTCGAGCGAGCCGGTGGCACCGTACATCATCGAGAGGCCGTAGAGCAGGAAGCCGCTGGCCATCGCGCCGAGCACGAAGTACTTCATGGCCGCCTCGCTGGCCACCGCGTTGTCGCGGCGCAGCGCCACGAGCGCATAGCTCGACAGCGTGAGCAGTTCGAGGCCCAGGTAGATCAGCAGGAAGTTGCTGCCCGAGATCATCACGAACATGCCCAGCAGCGCGAACATGCTCACGGTGAACAGTTCGCCGCCGCGCAGCATCTCGCGGTCGGCCGCATAGGGACGGCCGTAGACCAGCGTGACCATCAGGGCAAGCGTGGAGAAGCACTTGAGCCAGTTGCCCATCGAGTCGCTCACGACCATGCCGCCGAAGCCGTAGGACGTCTTGCCGTCGAGCGCGGCCATGCCGGTGAGCACGGCCACCACGGCCAGCGTGAGCAGCGTCAGCACGTAGGTGCGGGTGCGGCGCGGGCTCGTGTCCGACAGGTCGACCAGCGCAATGATGCAGGCCATGACCAGCAACACGATTTCGGGGTAGATCGTGACCCAGCTGAGTTTGTCAATCATCTCGTTCTCTTGTCTTCAGCGTGGCATCAGAGGGGCAGCTTCGAAATCGCCACGTGGCGAAGAAGCTCGGCCACGGAAGCGTTCATCACATCGGTGAAGGGCTTCGGATACAGGCCCATCCACAGCACGGCGATTGCCAGCAGCGACAGCATCAGGAACTCGCGGGCATTGATGTCGCTGAGTTCCTTGACGTGGTCGTTGCCGACCGGGCCGAGGTACACGCGCTTGTACATCCAGAGGGTGTAGGCCGCACCGAAGATCAGCGCGGTGGCTGCGCCCATGCCGAGCCAGAAGTTGGCCTTCACGGCGCCCAGGATGACCATCCACTCGCCCACGAAACCGGCGGTGCCCGGCAGGCCGCAATTGGCCATGGCGAACAGCAGCGCGAACGCGGCGAACTTGGGCATGGTGTTGACCACGCCGCCGTAGTCGGCGATCTGGCGCGAATGCACGCGGTCGTACAGCACGCCGATGCCGAGGAACATGGCGCCCGAAACGAAGCCGTGCGCAATCATCTGCACGATGCCGCCGGACACGCCGAGTTCGTTGAAGATGAAGAAGCCGAGCGTCACGAAGCCCATGTGGGCGACCGACGAGTAAGCCACCAGCTTCTTCATGTCTTCCTGCACCAGCGCCACCAGGCCGACGTAGATCACCGCGATCAGCGACAGCGCGATCATGAGCCAGGCCCATTCGTGCGAGGCATCGGGCGCGATCGGCATCGAGAAGCGCAGGAAGCCGTAGGCGCCCAGCTTCAGCATGATCGCGGCCAGCACGGCCGAGCCGCCGGTGGGCGCCTCGACGTGCACGTCCGGCAGCCAGGTGTGGACCGGCCACATCGGCACCTTGACGGCAAAGGCTGCGAAGAAGGCAAAGAACAGGAAGGTCTGCGCCGTCGAACCCAGCGGCAGCTTGTGCCAGGCCAGGATGTCGAAGCTGCCACCCGACTTGTTGTACAGGAAGATCAGCGCCACCAGCATCAGCAGCGAGCCGAGCAAGGTGTAGATGAAGAACTTGAACGCCGCGTAGATCTTGTTCGGGCCGCCCCAGATACCGATGATCAGGTACATCGGGATCAGCGTGGCTTCGAAGAACACGTAGAACAGCACGCCGTCGAGCGCGGCGAACACGCCGATCATGAAGCCCGACAGGATCAGGAACGCGCCCATGTACTGGTTCACGCGCTCGGTGATCACTTCCCAGGCCGAGATCACGACCACGACCGTGATGAACGACGTCAGCAGCACCAGCCAGAGCGACAAGCCGTCAAGACCGATGTGGTAATTGACGTTGAAGCGAGAGATCCAGCCCGTCTTTTCGACGAACTGCATCGCGGCGGTGCCGGCCTGGAAGCGCGTGTACAGCGGCACCGTGACCAGGAAGCTCACGATGGCACCGACGAGCGCGACCCAGCGCACGCCCTTGGCATGCTCGTCGCGGCCAAACGCCAGCAGCACGGCGCCGAATGCGATCGGCACCCAGATGGCAAGGCTCAACAAACCCATTTTTCTTTTTCTCCAGCGCTTGAGGACTCAGCGTTTGAACCAGACGAAGTACGTCATCAGGATGAAGATGCCGAGCAGCATCGCGAAGGCGTAGTGGTAGATGTAGCCCGACTGCACCCAGCGAACCACGCTCGAGACACGGCCGACCACTTTCCAGGAACCGTTGACCATGGCGCCGTCGATCAGGCCCTGGTCGCCGCCCTTCCACAGGCCGGTGCCGAGCAGGCGCGCGCCGCGGGCGAGGATGTTCTCGTTGATCCAGTCGAAGTAGTACTTGTTCTCGAGCAGGCGGTAGACCGGACCGAAGGCGCGCTTGATCGCGGCCGGCAGCGCCGGGTTGACCATGTACATGTAGAACGAGAGCACCACCCCTGCCAGCGCCAGCCAGAACGGCGCGGCCTGCAGGCCGTGGATCGCCATCGCCACCGGGCCGTGGAAGGCTTCTTCCAGCTCCTTCATGGCGTGGTGCTTGTTGGCATCGACAAAGATCGCGCTCTTGAAGAACTCGCCGAAGAGCATCGGCTCGATCGTCATGAAGCCGATCACCACGGACGGGATGGCCAGCAGAACCAGCGGCAGCCACACCACCCAGGGCGATTCGTGCGGCTTCTGGCCGTGATGGCCATGGTTCTCGTCGTGCTCAGCATGTTCGTCGTGATGGTGCGCGTCGGGATTCTGGTCGTAGCGCTCCTTGCCGTGGAACACCAGGAAGTACATGCGGAACGAGTAGAACGCCGTCACGAACACGCCGGCCAGCACCGCGTAGTAGGCGAACTGCGCGCCCCACAGGTGGCTTTCGTGCACCGCTTCGATGATGCTGTCCTTCGAATAGAAACCGGCGAAGAACGGCGTGCCGATCAGCGCGAGCGAACCCAGCAGCGAGGTGATCCAGGTGATCGGCATGTACTTGCGCACGCCGCCCATCCAGCGGATGTCCTGGTTGTGGTGCATGCCGATGATCACCGAGCCGGCGCCGAGGAACAGCAGCGCCTTGAAGAAGGCGTGCGTCATCAGGTGGAACACGGCGACCGAGTACGCCGAGGCGCCGAGCGCCACCGTCATGTAGCCGAGCTGCGAGAGCGTCGAGTACGCGACCACGCGCTTGATGTCGTTCTGGATGATGCCCAGGAAACCCATGAAGAGCGCCGTGATCGCACCGATCACCAGCACGAAGCTCAGGGCCGTGTCGCTGAGTTCGAACAGCGGCGACATGCGCGCCACCATGAAGATGCCGGCCGTGACCATGGTCGCGGCGTGGATCAGCGCGGAGATGGGCGTCGGGCCTTCCATCGAGTCGGGCAGCCACACGTGCAGCGGAAACTGCGCGCTCTTGCCCATGGCGCCGATGAACAGGCAGATGCAGATCACGGTCACCAGCATCCACTCGGTGCCGGGGAAGGTGATGCCAGCCAGCATATTAGCCTTGGCGAAGGCCTCGCCGTAGTTCAGCGTGCCGGCGTAGGCCGCGATCAGGCCGATGCCGAGGATGAAGCCGAAGTCGCCCACGCGGTTGACGATGAAGGCCTTCATGTTCGCGAAGATCGCGGTCGGCCTGTTGAACCAGAAGCCGATCAGCAGGTACGACACCAGGCCCACCGCTTCCCAGCCGAAGAACAGCTGGAGCATGTTGTTGCTCATGACGAGCATCAGCATCGAGAAGGTGAACAGCGAGATGTACGCGAAGAAGCGGTTGTAGCCGTCGTCTTCCTCCATGTAGCCGATGGTGTAGATGTGGACCATCAGCGACACGAAGGTCACCACGCACATCATCATGGCGGTGAGGCCGTCGACCAGGAAGCCGACTTCCATCTTGAGGCCGCCCACGACCATCCATTCGTAGAGGGTGGCATTGAAGCGGGCGCCGTCGACCACCACGCTCTTGAGCGTCATGGCGGAGATGACGAAGGCGACGAACACGCCGAGGATGGTCAGCGAATGCGTGACCTTGCGGCCGATGTGATTGCCGCCGAACTGGGTGCCGAACAGGCCGGCGACGACGGCGCCGACCAGGGGTGCCAGCGGCACGGCCAGCAGGGCGGATGCGGAAAGGGTTGCGCTCATGTTGATTTCAACCCTTGAGCGAGTTGAGTTCGTCGACGTTGATGTTCGACTTGTTGCGGAACAGCAGCACCAGCAAGGCCAGGCCGATGGCCGACTCGGCCGCTGCCACCGTCAGGATGAAGAACACGAAGATCTGGCCGTGCATGTCGCCCAGATAGTGCGAGAACGCCACGAAGTTCATGTTGACCGCGAGCAGCATCAGCTCGATGGCCATCAGCAGCACGATCAGGTTCTTGCGGTTCAGGAAGATGCCGATCACCGACAGCGCGAAGAGCATCGCGCCGAGGGAGAGGAAGTGTCCGAGCGTGAGCGTCATGCCTTGTTTTCCTTTGCCGCATCTGCATCCACCACGGGTTCGGCGGCGCGCGTGACCGGCATCTGCACGATGCGCACGCGGTCGCGCGCCTTCACGCGCACCTGGTCCGACGGGTTGACGTACTTGCTGTCCTTGCGGGTGCGCAGCGTCAACGCGATGGCGGCGACGATGGCCACGAGCAGGATGACCGCGGCAATTTCCAGCGGATAGAGGTATTCGGAATACAGCAGCTTGCCGAGCTCGAGCGTGTTCGAGCTGTTGGCAGTGGTGGCCGCCATGGCGCGCGGCCCTTCGCCGAGGCGGAAGCCGCCCATCAGCACGGCCGCCATTTCGAGTGCGATCAGCGCGCCGACACCGGCTGCAAGCGGAAAGTGCTTCCAGAAACCCTGCCGCAGGCTGTCGACGTTGATGTCCAGCATCATCACGACAAAGAGGAACAGCACCATCACGGCACCGACATACACCAGCACGAGCGAGATCGCGAGGAACTCGGCGCGCAGCAGCAGCCAGATGGCCGAAGCCTGGAAGAAAGCCAGCACCAGATACAGCGCGGCATACACGGGATTGCGGGCGGTGATGACGCGGAAGGCTGCGAACAGCAGCACCACGGCAAACAGATAGAACAGACCGGTCTTGACGTCCATTGGAATTCGAATTGGTACGGGTTTCGGGCTGAACTGGATCAGCGGTACTTGGCGTCGGCCGCCTTGTTCGCTGCAATTTCTTTTTCGTAGCGGTCGCCCACGGCCAGCAGCATGTCCTTGGTGAAGTACAGGTCGCCGCGCTTTTCGCCGTGGTATTCGAAGATGTGGGTCTCGACGATCGAGTCGACCGGGCAGCTCTCTTCGCAGAAGCCGCAGAAGATGCACTTGGTCAGGTCGATGTCGTAGCGCGTGGTGCGGCGCGAGCCGTCGTCGCGCACCTCGGACTCGATGGTGATGGCCAGCGCCGGACAGACGGCTTCGCAGAGCTTGCAGGCAATGCAGCGCTCTTCGCCGTTTTCATAGCGGCGCAGTGCGTGCAGGCCGCGGAAGCGCGGCGACAGCGGCGTCTTCTCTTCGGGGAACTGCACCGTGATCTTGCGGGCGAAGGCGTACTTGCCGGTGATGGCCAGGCCCTTGAACAGCTCGAGCAGCATGAAGCTGCCCAGGAAGTCCTTGAGCGAGAACGGAGCGGACGTTGGTGCGGTATGCGCAGCAGACATGATGTTGGCGCTTCCAGTTATTTCCAGATGTTGAACGGCGTCTGCATCCAGGCACCGACCACGACCAGCCACACGAGCGTGACGGGAATGAAGATCTTCCAGCCCAGACGCATGATCTGGTCATAGCGGAAGCGCGGGAACGTCGAGCGGACCCACAGGAACATGGTGACCACACAGAAGGTCTTGACACCGAGCCAGATCCAGCCCGGAATGAAGCTCAGGAACTCGAACGGCGGCAGCCATCCTCCGAGGAACAGCACGACGCACAGGATCGAGACCAGCCACATGTTGGCGTATTCGGCCAGGAAGAACATCGCGAAGCTCATGCCCGAGTACTCGATCATGTGGCCCGCGACGATCTCGGATTCGCCTTCGACCACGTCGAAGGGATGGCGGTTGGTTTCCGCCAGGCCCGAGATGAAGTAGACGACGAAGATCGGCAGCAGCGACAGCCAGTTCCACGACAGGAATCCGATGCCCATCCCCGCGAAGGTGCCCTTGCCCTGCCCCATCACGATGTCGGTCATGTTCAGGCTGGCCGAGACCATCAGCACCACGACGAAGCAGAAGCCCATCGCGATTTCGTAGCTCACCATCTGTGCCGAGGCGCGCAGCGCGCCCAGGAAGGCGTACTTCGAATTCGAAGCCCAGCCGGCGATGATCACGCCGTAGACCTCGAGCGAGGTGATGGCCATCACGAACAGCAGGCCGGCGTTGATGTTGGCGAGCGCCACGTCGGGACCGAAGGGAATCACCGCCCATGCGGCCAGCGCCGGCATGATGGTCATGATCGGGCCCAGCAGGAACAGGCCCTTGTTGGCGACCGTCGGAAGAATGATTTCCTTGGTCATCAGCTTGAGCGCGTCGGCGATCGGCTGGAGCAGGCCCAGCGGTCCGATGCGGTTCGGGCCGATGCGGATCTGCGTGAAGCCGATGGCCTTGCGTTCCCACAGCGTGAGGTAGGCCACGGCCCCCATCAGCGGGATCACGACCACGATGATCTTGATCAGCGTCCAGATCACCGGCCATGCCACGGCCGTCCACCAGCCCGCCGCGACCAGCCCCTGGCCGAAGCCATGAATCGTGTCGATCATGCCAATGCCTCCTCGGCACGGGCCGGTGCGACCGATGCGTTGCGCGCATCGGCGGTCAGTTGCAGCGACGGTGCACGGCGCACGATGGCGTCGAGCTGGTAGATGCTCGCAACCACGGGTGCCGGCGCTGCGCCGTTGGAAGCGACAGCTTTCGCGGCTGTCGCATTGTTCAAGGCGTTGGCCGGAACGGCGCCGCCCTCGCCTACCGTGCGCAGCACGTCGGCGGTCGATTCGAATGCGAAGCCCGGCAGACCCAGCAGATTGGCCAGCACGCGCAGCACCTTCCACGCCGGACGCGTTTCGCCTTGCGGCTTCACGACGGCATGGAAACCTTGCAGGCGGCCTTCGGCATTGACGAAGGTGCCGGGCGTTTCGGTGAACGGAGCGATCGGGAGCAGCACGTCGCTGAACTCGAGGTTGGCCTTGAAGGGACTCAGCGTGACGACCATTTGCGCATTGCCGATGACATCGGCAGCAGCGGCGCCGGCGGCCGAGTCGAACACCGGTTCGGTGTTCAGCAGCAGCACGGCCTTGAGGCCGGAGCCGGTGGCAAGCATGCGGCCGGCATCGAGGCCGCCGTTCTTCGGGAAGGCGCCGACGAGCTGCGCGCCCACGGTGTTGGCGGCTTCGGTCAGGTAGCCGACGGTGGCGCCGGTCTGTGCGCCGATCCAGTTCGCGAGGGCCAGCAGGCTGCTGGCTTGCGCATGGTGGGCGGCGGCATTGCCGAGCAGGATGGCCTTGCGCTCGCCACTCAGCAGCGAGGCTGCGATGGCTTGTGCGGCGGCGTCCGGTGCATTCTTCGGCGCCAGCGGTGCGGCCGCGCCGTTGGTCTGGCCGATGGCGGCGGCGACGGCTGCCAGTGCTTCGACCCACTGGTCGGCCTCGACGATCGACGATTGCGCCGCGTGGATGGCCCAGGCATCGCGGTCTGCCATCAGGCTGGCCGAGGTGATCACCGACAGTGCGGCGCCCTTGCGCACGGCCTGGCGGATGCGCTGTGCGAACAGCGGGTGGTCCTTGCGCAGGTTCGAGCCGACGACCAGCGCGCGCTGCACTTGCGTGAGCGAGGCGATCGAAGTGCCGAGCCAGCGCACGCCTTCGAACGCCGTGAATTCGGCGTTGCGCAGGCGGTAGTCGATGTTGTCGCTGCCGAGTTCACGCGTGAGCATGGCGGCGAGCTGCAGCTCTTCGAGCGTGCTGTGCGGGCTCACCAGCGTACCGATGCTCTGCGCGCCGTGGTCGGCCTTGATCTGCTTCAGGCCGTTGGCCACGTATTCGAGCGCGGTCTGCCAGTCGACCTGCTGCCATTGGCCGCCCTGCTTCAGCATGGGCTGCGTCAGGCGTTCCGGGCCGTTGAGCGCTTCGTACGAGAAGCGGTCGCGGTCGGCGATCCAGCATTCGTTGACGTCTTCGTTCTCGAGCGGCACCACGCGCATCACGCGGTTGTTCTTGACCTGTACGATCAGGTTGGCACCGGTGGAGTCGTGCGGGCTGACCGACTTGCGGCGCGACAGTTCCCAGGTGCGGGCGCTGTAGCGGAAGGGCTTGCTCGTGAGCGCGCCGACCGGGCAGATGTCGATCATGTTGCCCGACAGTTCCGAGTCGACCGAGTCGCCGAGGAAGGTTTCGATTTCGGAGTGCTCGCCGCGGTGCGACATGCCGAGCTCCATCACGCCGGCCACTTCCTGGCCAAAGCGGACGCAGCGCGTGCAATGGATGCAGCGGCTCATTTCTTCCATGCTGATCAGCGGGCCCACGTCCTTGTGGAACACGACGCGCTTTTCTTCTTCGTAGCGCGAAGAAGAACCGCCGTAGCCCACGGCCAGGTCCTGCAGCTGGCATTCGCCGCCCTGGTCGCAGATCGGACAGTCCAGCGGGTGGTTGATCAGGAGGAACTCCATGACCGACTGCTGCGCCTTGATGGCCTTCTCGCTCTTGGTGCGGACGATCATGCCCTGCGTGACGGGCGTGGCGCAGGCCGGCATCGGCTTGGGCGCCTTTTCAACGTCGACCAGGCACATGCGGCAGTTGGCCGCGATGCTGAGTTTCTTGTGATAGCAGAAGTGCGGGATGTAGGTGCCCGCCTTGTCGGCCGCATGCATCACCATGCTGCCTTCGGTCACTTCGACCTTCTTGCCGTCGAGTTCGATTTCGATCATGAGTATGTTTCTTCTCGCGCTCAGGCCTTGACGGGCGCCGTCGGGACGTGGCCCGGGATCAGGGCTTCGAACTCGTGGCGGAAGTGCTTGATCATGGCGCGCACGGGCATTGCCGCCGCATCGCCGAGCGCGCAGATGGTGCGCCCCATGATGTCGCCGGCGACGGAGTCCAGCAGCTGCATGTCGCTGGGCTTGCCCTTCCCGTTGTGGATGCGGTCCACCACGCGGTAGAGCCAGCCCGTGCCTTCGCGGCACGGCGTGCACTGGCCGCAGGACTCGTGCATGTAGAAATACGAGAGGCGCTTGAGCGACTCGACCATCGAGCGGCTGTCGTCCATGACGATCACCGCGCCCGAGCCCAGCATGGAGCCGGCCTTGGCGATGGAGTCGTAGTCCATCGTGCATTCCATCATGATCGATGCGGGCAGCACCGGCGCCGACGATCCGCCGGGGATCACCGCCTTGAGCGTGCGGCCCTTGCGCACGCCACCGGCCAGCTCGAGCAGCTTGGAGAACGGCGTGCCCATCGGCACTTCGTAGTTGCCCGGCAGTTCGACGTCACCGCTCACCGAGTAGATCTTGGTGCCGCCGTTGTTCGGCTTGCCGCACTCGAGGTAGGCCGGGCCGCCGTTGCGGATGATCCAGGGCACCGCCGCGAAGGTCTCGGTGTTGTTGATGGTGGTCGGCTTGCCATAGAGGCCGAAGCTCGCCGGGAACGGCGGCTTGAAGCGCGGCTGGCCCTTCTTGCCCTCGAGAGATTCGAGCAGCGCGGTTTCCTCGCCGCAGATGTAGGCGCCGAAGCCGTGGGCGGCGTGCAACTGGAAGTTGTACGTGCTGCCCATGATCTTGTCGCCGAGGTAGCCGGCGGCGCGCGCTTCTTCGAGGGCTTCCTCGAAGCGGTCGTAGGTCTGGAAGATCTCGCCGTGGATGTAGTTGTAGCCCACGCTGATGCCCATCGCATACGCGGCGATGGCCATGCCTTCGATCACGATGTGCGGGTTGAACTGCAGGATGTCGCGGTCCTTGCACGTGCCCGGCTCGCCTTCGTCCGAATTGCAGACGAGGTACTTCTGGCCCGGGAACTGGCGGGGCATGAAGCTCCACTTGAGACCGGTCGGGAAACCCGCGCCACCACGGCCGCGCAGGCCGGAGGACTTGACCTCGGCGATCACCTGGTCGGACGTGAGGCCCTCGGTGAGGATCTTGCGCAGCGCCTGGTAGCCGCCGCGCGCTTCGTAGTCGGCCAGGCGCCAGTTGGTGCCGTCGAGACCGGCATAGATCTGCGGCTCGATGTGGCGGTCATGGAAACAGGTCTGGACGCCCGTTGCCTGGAACTGCTGGAGCACTTGTTCGGGTGACATCAGGCAGCCTCCCCTTTGGTGGAGCCGCGCAGGCCTTCGATGAGCTGGTCGAGCTTCTCGTTGCTCATGAAGCTGCACATGGTGCGGTCGTTGACCAGCATCACGGGCGAATCGGCGCAGGCGCCGAGGCATTCGCTCTGCTGCAGCGTGAACAGGCCGTCGGCCGTGGTCTCGCCCATCTTGATGCCGAGCTTCTTCTCGAGGTGAACGAGCGCGGTGACGCCGTCGCGCAGCTGGCACGGCAGGTTGGTGCACACGTTGAGCTTGAACGTGCCCACCGGATGCTGGTTGTACATGTTGTAGAAGGTCGTGACCTCGTGCACGGCAATGGGCGCCATGCCGAGGTAGTCGGCAATCTCGCGCTCGCGCTGCACGCTGACGAAGCCTTCGTCCTGCTGGACGATGGCCAGGCAGGCCATCACGGCCGATTGCTTGCCTGCTTCGGGATACTTGGCGACCTCGCGCGCGAAGCGCTCGAGGATTTCAGCCTTCAGCGGCGCCGAGGGCGCGGCATGGCCGTCATGGTGGGTCGAGGGAGTCGTCATTCGCTCTTTCTCACCTGTCGATTTCGCCGAACACGATGTCCATCGTGCCGATCACCGCGACAGCGTCGGCGATCATGTGACCGCGCGACATTTCGTCGAGGGCGGCGAGGTGCGGGAAACCGGGTGCGCGGATCTTCAGGCGGTAGGGCTTGTTGGCGCCGTCGCTCACGAGATAGATGCCGAACTCGCCCTTCGGATGCTCGACGGCGGCATAGGCCTCGCCTTCGGGCACGTGGAAGCCTTCGGTGAAGAGCTTGAAATGGTGGATCAGCTCCTCCATGTTCGCCTTCATCGATTCGCGCGCAGGCGCGGCGACCTTGTGGTTGTCGGTGATCACCGGGCCGGGGTTGGCACGCAGCCACGCCGAGCACTGCTGGATGATCTTGTTGGCCTGGCGCATTTCTTCGACGCGCACGAGGTAGCGGTCGTAGCAGTCGCCGGTCTTGCCCACGGGCACGTCGAACTGCATCTGGTCGTAGACGTCGTAGGGCTGCTTCTTGCGCAGGTCCCACTCGATGCCCGAGCCGCGCAGCATGGGGCCGGTGAAGCCGAGGTTCAGCGCGCGCTCCGGCGTCACGACGCCGATGCCCACGGTGCGCTGCTTCCAGATGCGGTTGTCGGTGAGCAGCGTTTCGTACTCGTCGACCATCTTCGGGAAGCGCTTGCAGAAGTCGTCGATGAAGTCGAGCAGCGAACCCTGGCGGTTTTCGTTGAGACGTTCGATCGCCTTCGCGTTCTTGATCTTGCTGACCTTGTACTGCGGCATCGCGTCCGGCAGGTCGCGGTAGACGCCGCCCGGACGGAAATAGGCCGCATGCATGCGCGCGCCCGACACGGCTTCGTACATGTCGAACAGGTCTTCACGCTCGCGGAAGCAGTAGATGAGCATGTTCATCGCACCGCAGTCGAGGCCGTGTGCGCCGAGCCACAGCAGGTGGTTCAGAAGGCGGGTGATCTCGGCGAACATCACGCGGATGTACTGCGCGCGGATGGGCACGTCCAGGCCCATCATCCGCTCGATGGCGAGGCAGTAGGCGTGCTCGTTGGACATCATCGACACGTAGTCGAGGCGGTCCATGTAGGGCAGCGACTGGATGAAGGTGCGCGATTCGGCAAGCTTCTCGGTCGCGCGGTGCAGCAGGCCGATGTGCGGGTCGGCGCGCTGGATCACTTCGCCATCGAGCTCGAGCACCAGGCGCAGCACGCCGTGCGCTGCCGGATGCTGGGGACCGAAGTTGAGGGTGTAGTTCTTGATTTCGGCCATATCAGTGCAAACCGCCGCCGTAGTTGTCTTCACGGATCACGCGCGGCGTGATTTCCCGCGGCTCGATCGATACCGGCTGGTACACGACGCGTTTCTGCTCTTCGTCGTAGCGCATCTCGACGTAACCCGACACCGGGAAGTCCTTGCGGAACGGATGGCCGATGAAGCCGTAGTCGGTCAGGATGCGGCGCAGGTCGTCGTGACCGTCGAACACGATGCCGTAGAGATCGAAGGCTTCGCGCTCGAACCAGGTGGCCGCGCTCCAGACGGGCTGGAGCGAATCGACCACGGGCAGGTCTTCGCTGGGCGCGAACACCTTGAGGCGCACGCGCTGGTTGAGGGTCACCGACAGCAGGTGCGAAACGACGCAGAAGCGCTCGCCCTGCCACTCGCCTTCGCGGTAGTCGGAATAGTCCATGCCGCAGAGGTCGATCAGCTGCTCGAAACGGCAGCCGGGCGCATCGCGCAGCAGCGTGGCGGCTTCGATGTAGTCGGCAGCAGCCACCACCACGGTCACTTCGCCCAGTGCGAGCGTGACGCTCCTGGCCTTGGCACCGAGCGCCTCGGTGATGGTGGCGCGCAGCACCTCCGGCGAAATTGCAAAATCGGTCATCGTCGGCAATCTCTCAGGCGCGGGCAATGGTGTTGGTGCGGCGAATCTTCTGCTGCAGCTGGATCACGCCGTAAAGCAGCGCTTCGGCGGTGGGCGGGCAACCCGGCACATAGACGTCGACGGGCACGATGCGGTCGCAGCCACGCACGACCGAATAACTGTAGTGGTAGTAGCCGCCGCCATTGGCGCACGAGCCCATCGAGAGCACCCAGCGCGGCTCGGGCATCTGGTCGTAGACCTTGCGCAGCGCCGGCGCCATCTTGTTGCACAGCGTGCCGGCCACGATCATCAGGTCGGACTGGCGCGGACTCGGACGGAACAGCATCCCGAAACGGTCGATGTCGTAGCGGGCAGCACCCGCGTGCATCATTTCGACCGCACAGCATGCGAGGCCGAAGGTCATCGGCCAGAGGGATCCGGTTTTCGCCCAGTTCACCACCGAGTCGTAGGTGGTGGTGACGAAACCTTCTTTGAGAACGCCTTCAATGGCCATCGTGTGCTTTCCTTGTCATTCCCAGTCGAGCGCGCCTTTTTTCCACTCGTAGGCAAAGCCCACGACGAGGATGGCGAGAAAGATCATCATGGCCCAGAAGCCGACAGCACCGATCTCCTTGAGCGCAATGGCCCACGGGAAGAGAAAGGCAATTTCGAGATCGAACAGGATGAAGAGAATGGCGACGAGGTAATAGCGCACGTCGAACTTCATGCGCGCATCCTCGAAGGCCTCGAAGCCGCACTCGTAGGGCGCGTTCTTCGCAGCGTCAGGCCGGTTGGGCCCGAGGATGTATCCGATGACTTGGGGGGCGACGCCTACGCCGACTCCGACCAAAATGAACAAAAGGACCGGAAGGTAGGAATCGAGGTTCATCGAGAAATTTTTCACCGCTTGCCACCGGCAGAAGAACCTCTGGATGAGGTTTTCTGCCGATGAGATTTGGTGCGGTCGGCGAGACTCGAACTCGCACAGCTTTCGCCACTACCCCCTCAAGATAGCGTGTCTACCAATTTCACCACGACCGCGGTTTTGTCTGTCCAGATGGCATGAGGTACCTGCTAAGGCATTTGGCTTTCTGAACAGCTTTAGAGTTTACCCTGAAATACAGCCGTTTCTCGCTGACGACTGCATGAAAACGACTTGATTACTTGTTCGGAATCTGACCGGCGCCCGAAACCGGTGCGGCAGGTGCCGATGCCGGTGCGCTCGGAGCCGCTGCACCAGGAATTTCGCCTGCTGCACCAGAGGCCGGCACAGCCGGTGCACCCACCGCTGCGCGCTCGAGAAGGCTGCCGCCGCCCGCAGGGCGTGCATGGCTGAAGTACGCGAGCAACAGCGTGCATGCGAAGAACACCGCAGCCAGCACGGCCGTGGTACGCGAAAGGAAGTTTGCGCTGCCGCTGGCGCCGAACAGGCTGCCTGCGCTGCCGCTGCCGAAGGCGGCGCCCATGTCGGCACCCTTGCCGTGCTGGATCAGGATCAAGCCGATCATCGCGAGGGCTGACAGCATTTGCACGCCGACCAGAAGATTGAGGACCACGTTCATTCGTTCTTACTCCTAATTGATAGCAGCCGTTGCGCGTTCAGCGCGCAGCGGCAGAAATGATCTGCAGAAAGTCGGGGGCCTTGAGCGACGCGCCGCCGATGAGGCCGCCGTCGATGTCGGCCTGCGCCAGCAGTTCGGCGGCGTTGGCCGCGTTCATGCTGCCGCCGTAGAGGATGCGGATGCCGGCGGCGTGCTCGCTCGCTGCATGGTGCAGCTGCGCGCGCAGCACGGCATGCACCGCCTGCGCCTGCTCCGGCGAGGCCGTCTTGCCGGTGCCGATGGCCCAGACAGGCTCGTAGGCCACGACGATCTCGCTGATGCAGTGGCCATTCACATGGATCACCGCGGCCAGCTGGCGCTTGACGACCTCTTCGGTCTGCCCTGCTTCGCGCTGCGCCAGCGTCTCGCCGACGCAGACGATCGGCGTGATGCCGTTGGCCAATGCAGCAGCCGCCTTGGCAGCCACCGCTTCATCGGTCTCGCCGTGGTACTGCCGACGCTCGGAGTGACCGACGATGGCATAGCGCACGCCGAAATCCTTCAGCATCGCCGCCGATTGCTCGCCGGTGAACGCGCCCTGCGGATGCGCCGAAACGTCCTGCGCACCGAGCGCCAGCGACGGCGACCCCGCCAGCAGTGATTGCAGCTGGGCAAAGTACGGCGCCGGCGCGCACAGCGCGACATCGCAAGCGGCCGGGCTTGCAGCCAGGCCTTGTTGCAAGGCCTTCACCAGCGCCTCGTTGGCAGCCAGGCTGCCATTCATCTTCCAGTTGCCGGCGATCAGTTTCTTCTTGGTTGTCATCGCGTTGTTCGTTGTCACCATGTCAGCACGATCTTGCCGATGTGCTGGTTCGATTCCATCAGCGTGTGAGCCTGGGCTGCGCCACTGGGTTCACCCGCCGCCGCAAAAGTGCTGTGAATCACGGGCTTGATCGAGCCGCTTTCGAGCAGCGGCCAGACCTTCTCGCGCAATGCCTTGGCAATCGCACCCTTGAACGCCACCGGCCGCGGCCGCAGCGTGGAGCCCGTGATCGTGAGCCGCCTGCGCAGCACGAGGCCCGCATTGATCTGGCTCTTCACACCGCCCTGCACCGCAATGATCACGAGCCGGCCGTCTTCGGCCAGGCATTCGAGTTCGCGTGCCACATAGTCGCCGGCGACCATGTCGAGGATCACGTCCACGCCCTTGCCACCCGTGAGCTCCTTCGCCTTTTCAACGAAGTCGCTCGTGCGGTAGTTGATGGCGTGATCGGCCCCCAGCTTCTTGCAGGCTTCGCACTTGTCGTCGCTGCCGGCCGTGACGATCACGGTCGCACCGAGCGCCTTGGCGATCTGGATCGCCGTGACGCCGATGCCGCTCGAACCGCCCTGGATCAGCAGTGTCTCGCCCTTCTGCAGGCGGCCGCGCTCGAACACGTTGCTCCAGACGGTGAAGAAGGTCTCGGGCAGCGAAGCCGCAGCTACATCGCTCCAGCCCTTGGGCACCGGCAGGCATTGCGCCACGGGCGCCACGCACAGTTCGGCATAACCACCGCCCGCAATCAATGCGCAAACGTGGTCGCCGATCTTGAAGCCCGCCTCGGCCAGCGCCGCAGCGTCGCCCGACACGATCTCACCGGCCACTTCGAGGCCCGGCAGGTCGGATGCGCCCGGCGGCACCGGATAGTGACCCATGCGCTGCAGCACGTCGGGACGGTTGACGCCACTGGCCGCGACACGAATCAGCAGCTCGCCCGCACCCGCCACCGGATCGGGACGATCGGCCACGCGCAGCACCTCAGGGGCGCCGTACGAAGTGATTTCAATGGCTTTCATGGTCTTTCGGCCTCCAACGCCCGCAGGTGGGGCGCAGCTAGCTGTTCAAAAGATAGCAACGGCAGAGAAACTGCCGTTGCGCCCTTCTTACTCCTGAGGCTCGCGCGGTGCCTGCGACTGCTCGCCGGCCGGAGCCTGCTGCTGTTCGCTGCGCGGCTGTTGCTGCTGGTCGTTGAAGCGCGGTGCGCGCTCGCCACGATCGCCACCGCGGTCGCCACGGTCCGAACGTTCGCGGCGGTCGCCGCCACGGTCGCCGCGGTCGCCACGGTCTTCACGCGGCGGGCGCTCGCTGTATTCCATGCCGGCCGGACGCTCGGTCAGCGCCTTCATGGACAGCTTGACGCGGCCCTTTTCGTCGGTCTCGAGCACCTTGACCTTGACGATCTGGCCTTCGCTCAGATAGTCGGTCACCTTCTCGACGCGTTCGTGCGCGATCTGGCTGATGTGCAGCAGGCCGTCCTTGCCGGGCAGCAGGTTGATGAGCGCACCGAAGTCCAGGATCTTGGTGACCGGGCCTTCGTAGACCTTGCCGATTTCGACTTCGGCGGTGATCTGCTCGATGCGCCGCTTGGCGAACTCCGCCTTTTCCGGATCGGTCGAGGCGATGGTGATGGTGCCGTCTTCGTCGATGTTGATCGTCGTGCCGGTTTCTTCCTGCAGGCCACGGATGACCGAGCCGCCCTTGCCGATCACATCGCGGATCTTCTCGGGGTTGATCTTCAGCGTGGTCAGGCGCGGTGCGAAGCTCGAGACTTCGGCCTTGGCCTCGCCCATGGCTTCCTGCATCTTGCCCAGGATGTGCATGCGCGCTTCCTTGGCCTGCGCCAGTGCGACCTGCATGATTTCCTTGGTGATGCCCTGGATCTTGATGTCCATCTGCAGCGCGGTGATGCCGTTGGTCGTACCGGCCACCTTGAAGTCCATGTCGCCCAGGTGATCTTCGTCGCCCAGGATGTCGGTCAGCACCGCGAAGCGGTTGTCTTCCTTGATCAGGCCCATGGCGATGCCGGCCACGTGCGCCTTCATCGGCACGCCGGCGTCCATCATCGAGAGGCAGCCGCCGCAGACCGAAGCCATCGACGAGGAGCCGTTCGATTCGGTGATCTCCGACACCACGCGCACGGTGTAGGGGAATTCTTCCTTGGTCGGCAGCACGGCGACGAGCGCGCGCTTGGCCAGGCGGCCGTGACCGATTTCGCGGCGCTTGGTCGAGCCCATGCGGCCCACTTCACCGGTGGCGAAGGGAGGCATGTTGTAGTGGAACAGGAAGCGGTCTTCGTACTCGCCGGCCAGCGCATCGATGCGTTGCGCGTCGCGTTCGGTGCCGAGCGTGGTGATGACCAGCGCCTGGGTTTCGCCGCGCGTGAACAGGGCCGAGCCGTGGGTGCGCGGCAGCACGGAATTGCGGATCTCGATGGGGCGCACGGTGCGCGTGTCGCGGCCGTCGATGCGGGGCTCGCCCGACAGGATCTGGCTGCGCACGATCTTCGATTCGATCGAGAACAGCAGGTCGTTGACCTTGCCGGCGTCGAAGGGCTCGCCGCTTTCCTTCAGCGTGCTCATCACGCTGGCGTTGGCTTCGCGCAGGGCTTGCGTGCGGGCTTGCTTGCTGCGGATCTGGTACACGGCGCGCAGCTTCTCTTCGGCCAGGCCCTTGACCTTGGCGACGAAGGCTTCGTCTTCTGCGGGTGCCTGCCAGTCCCACACCGGCTTGCCGGCGTCGCGCACGAGGTCATGGATCGCGTTGATCGCGATGTTGGCCTGCTCGTGGCCGAACACCACGCCGCCCAACATGACTTCTTCGCTGAGTTGCTGGGCTTCGGACTCGACCATCAGCACGGCGGCTTGCGTGCCGGCGACGACGAGGTCCATCTGCGAATCCTTGCGGGCGGTCTGGCCCGGATTCAGCACGTACTGGCCATTGATGTAGCCCACGCGGGCGGCACCGATCGGGCCGCTGAACGGGATGCCGGAGATCGCGAGCGCAGCGCTCACGCCGATCATGGCGGCGATGTCGGCGTCGACTTCAGGGTTGAGCGACACGGTGTGAATGACCACGTGCACTTCGTTCAGGAAGCCTTCGGGGAACAGCGGGCGGATCGGGCGGTCGATCAGGCGGCTGGTCAGCGTTTCGTGTTCGCTGGGCTTGGCTTCGCGCTTGAAGAAGCTGCCGGGGATCTTGCCGGCGGCATAGGTCTTCTCGATGTAGTCGACGGTCAGCGGGAAGAAGTCCTGGCCCGGCTTGGCGGACTTGGAGGCGACCACGGTCGCCAGGATCACGGTGCCGTCGATGTCGACCAGCACGGCGCCATTGGCCTGGCGGGCGACTTCGCCCGTTTCCATGACGACAGTCTTGTCGCCCCATTGGAAGGACTTGGTGACTTTGTTGAAGAGGCTCATGTTTGCTCCTGTTTTAGTAGCGAACCGCACAGGGTTCGCAAGGGGCGGAGGCTGTCTCAGAACACGATGCCATTCCAGCGAAGCTCGGGTCGAACTTCATTGGAATGACACAGCTTCGCTCTGTTTTGGCACTCCGAAAGTGGATCGCGAAGTAAAAAACGCCTGAGCTAGCGGACTAACCCAGGCGTTTTTTCATGCGATTCGGTTTACTTGCGCAGACCCAGCTTGGCGATCAGCGCGGTGTAACGGTCAGCGTCCTTGGACTTGAGGTAGTCGAGGAGCTTGCGGCGGCGGCTCACCATGCGCAGCAGGCCGCGACGACCGTGGTGGTCCTTGGCGTGCGTTTTGAAGTGGGGGGTGAGCTCGTTGATACGGGCGGTCAGCAGTGCGACTTGCACTTCGGGGCTGCCGGTGTCGTTGGCGGCACGGGCGTTGTCTTTGACGACTTCGGCCTTGATGGAGGCTGCGATCATGTTGAATTTCCTTGTTCCGGGATGTTTGACTTGCGGTGAGCGCTGGAACTGCCCTCACCGTGCGCCTTGCGGCATGCAAAGCCTCGGAATTATAGCTCGGCGGGCCTGAGGGGGCTTTCAGGCCTCTTCCCACCCCTTCCATCGAGTGACGCCAGCGCCACGGCGCCCAGCACGCAAGCCGCCCCGCCGATCTGCGCCAGACTGATACTTTCGCCCAGCCAGAGTGCCGCCAGTATCAAGGCCGAAACCGGCAGGAGCGCCGTGAAGAGCGCCGCTTCGGCCCCCTTCAACCGGGCCGATCCGGCGAACCAGAGGACGAAGCCCAGCACCGTCGGCACCAGCGCGTAGTAGGCCACGCCGGCCAGGGCCGCCGTCGGCAACGGGTGCTCCCAGGCCCGCTCGAACAGCGCCGGCACCAGCGACAGCAAGAGCCCGAAGGCCGTCATCAGCGTCGACAGCGCCAGCGGGCGCACCGGCACCCGCAAGCGCTTGTTGAGCAGGATGAACATCGCCTCGCAGACGACCGCACCCAGGACCAGCAGGTTGCCGACCATCGCAGCAGGGGATTTGGCGTCCCCTGCGGAGCCCTCCCCGGGCCAGCTGATCGCCAGCACCCCCGCCGTCGCCAGCACGATGCTGCCCACCAGATAGCGCCCCGGCCGCTCGCGCAGGGCCAGCACCGCCACCAGCGCCGCGACGGCCGGCAGCGTGCCCGCCACCACGCCCGCACTGGCGGCCGGCGCCCAGCGCACGCCCAGGATCAGCAGCACGGTGTAGCCGACGCTGCCCAGCCCGGCCTGGCACAACAGCAGCACGAGATCGCGCCGGTCAGGGCGAGGCCAAGGGGTACGGGTCAACCGCAGCAGCAGAAAAAATATCGGCAGCGCCATCGCAAACCGCAGCGCGGTCGCGGTGAATGGCGGCAGGCCGCCCGCGATGACCTTGCTGGCGACCACGGTGCTGCCCACCGTAACCATCGCCAGGGCGCACAGCGCCATTCCCTTCCGTCGTTCCGACATGCATGACCTTTCGCTTTCGAAGAAAGGCCAAGCTTCGCGGCCTGGGCGCGCCGCGTATTGAACGAAATTGCAGGCCGGCTCAGCCCTCGCGCTGCGGCTGCTCCGCCAGCCAGTTGCGCAGGCGCTCCACGCCCCTCACCAGGCGCTGCGGGTCCTTCGATGCAAAGCACCAGCGCAGCCAGCCCTGCGCCTCAGGTGCGAAGGCATTGCCCGGCGCGAGCCCCAGCCCCGCCTCGACCACCAGCCGCTTGGCCACGTCGAGCGAATCGCCGAAGCCTTCGAGCCGGAAGAAGGCATACATGCCGCCCTTGGCCGGCGCCACCTGCACGCCCGGCACCGACGCCAGCAGCGGCACGAGCGTGTCGCGGCACTGCCTCAGGTGCGCCACCACGCGCGGCGTGATCTCGCCCGTGTGTTCGATGGCCGCAATGGCCGCGCGCTGCGTGAACACGCTGGCGCAGGAGGTGTTGAACTCGATCAGCTTGCCGATGCCATCGACCATCGCGGGCGGCAGCACCAGCCAGCCGAGGCGCCAGCCCGTCATCAGGAAGCTCTTCGAGAAGCTGTGCGTCACGACGAGGCGGTCATCGGGCTTCGAGATGTCGAGGAAGCTGGGCGCACACCCGTTCGGCGTCGGTTCGAAGTAGAGCCGTTCGTACACCTCGTCGGCCAGGATCCAGGTGCCGGTCTCGCGGCAGTGGTCGAGCACCGCCTGCTGCTCGTCGCGCGTCATGGTCCAGCCCGTGGGGTTGTTGGGCGCGTTGACGATCAGCAGCTTGGTCTTCGCCGTGACTGCCGCACGCAGCGCGGACAGGTCGAGCGTCCACTGTCCTTCCACCGGCACCAGCGGCACCGTGCGCACATGGGCGCCCATGATCGCGGGCTGCGCCGTGAGGTTGGGCCACACCGGCGTCACCGCGACCACGTCGTCGCCCGCGTCCACCAGCGCCTGCACCGCGAGCATCAGCGCGCTCACGCCGCCCGAGGTGACGGCGATGCGCGATGCATCGACCGCCGGATGCAGCCCGCTGGTGTAGCGCGCGATCGCCGCGCGCAGCTCGGGCAGGCCGAGGTTGTGCGCATAGAAAGTCTCGCCGCGCTGCAGCGACTCGATGGCCGCCTGGCGGATCACCTCGGGCGTGACCTCGTCGCTTTCGCCGAACCAGAAGGCGAGCACGTCGTCGCGGCCGAGCCCGGCATTGGCAACCTCGCGGATCCTGGAGGCTTCGAGGTTGTGGATGGCTTCACGCATGTCCTGTTTTCCTGTTCTTCACATCAAGGTCTTTTCATCTTGCACGAGGTCGGCAATTCGGCGCGCTCAGGGGCGATCGTCTTGATCACGCGGAAGCCGTAGCCCGAGCCTTCGACATCGAATTGCACGCCGGGCTTGCCCTGCCTGTCCATCACGCCGACCACGAGTTGTTGCTGGAACTGGTGATCCGCCGCGCGCATGCGGCCGCGCTGGCCGTAGAGGCTGACGTCGGCCTGCTCCAGTGCGCGCGCCACAGCCGCGGCGTCGACGCTGCCCGCGCGCTCGACGGCCTGCGCCAGCGACTCGACCAGCAACTGCATCCGCATGTGCACGTAGTCGTCTGCCGGCTTCGGAAAGCGGGCGCGGAACGCGCGGTAGAAGGCCTCCGACTGCGCGGTCTGCACGTTGGGCAGCCAGTCGGCCACCGCGATCACGCGGCCGATGCCCGCATCGCCGATCGCCGCGGGTGCGCCCAGCGCGTTGCCGTAGAAGGTATAGAAGGTGCCGTTGAAGCCCGCCTCGCGCGCCGCCTTCACGAGCAGAGTGAGGTCGTTGCCCCAGTTGCCGGTGACCACGGCCTGCGCGCCGCTCGCGAGGATCTTCGTGGCATAGGGCGCGAAGTCCTTCACCTTGCCCATCGGGTGCAGTTCGTCGCCGACGATCTCCACGTCGGGCCGCTGCACGCCGAGCTGGCGCCGCGATTCGCGCAGCACCGCCTGGCCGAAGCTGTAGTCCTGCCCGATCAGGTAGACGCGCTTGAGCGCCGCGTCGTCCTTCACCACGTCCATCAGCGCGGCCACGCGCATGTCGGCGTGGGCGTCGAAGCGGAAGTGCCAGAAGCTGCAGCGCTCGTTGGTCAGCACCGGATCGACCGCCGCGTAGTTGAGGAAGATCACGCGCCGCGCGGGATCGCGCTCATTGTTCTTGTCGATGGCATCGACCAGCGCCGCAGCAGTGGCCGACGAGTTGCCCTGCAGCACGATGCGCGCACCGTCGTCCATGGCCGCGCGCAAGGCGGAGAGCGCTTCTTCGTTCTGTCCCTTGCTGTCGTAGCGGTCGAGTTGCAGGAGCCTTGCGCCGCCCGGCAGCTTCACACCGCCGCGCGCGTTGACACGCTCCACCGCCCACAGCAGGTTGCGAAACACCGCCTCGCCCGTGTTGGCGAACGGTCCGCTCATGCTCTCGATCAAGGCCAGGCGGATCGGCGGGGGCGGGGTCTGCGCGGGCACGGCAAAGGGCGCCGCGCATAGCGCCAGCGCCGCAAATTTCAAGGCCCGGCGGCGCCAAATAAAGCTGGAGGTCATTGTCTTGAAACGCGTGCGGCCGCGCCTAGATGAGGTGTCAAGCGGCACTCAGGATTGAATGGCCGCGCAGTGTAAGGGACACACATTCCTTGTCCCCATTGTGTTCATTCAGGAGCTCTTCATCATGTTTTTCGCACCCACCCTTCGCACCACCCGTTTCGTGCCCCGCTCGTACGACCGCGCCTTCGAGCGCTTCGTGAACGACGCCTTCGCCGGCAACCGCCGCTCGCCGCTCGTGGAGCAGGACGACAAGAGCTGGACCCTCTCGCTGGACGTGCCGGGCCTCTCGCGTGAAGACCTCGCGATCAGCATCGAAGGCGCCGTGGTCCGCATCGACAGCAAGGCCGAAGCCAAGCGCCAGTTCAAGGCCGCCTACGAGCTGCCGCAGGACATCGATGTGGCTGCAAGCGAAGCCAGGCTCGAGAACGGCGTGCTCACGCTGAAGCTCGGCAAGCTGGCGCCCGTGAGCCAGGCCTCGCAGTTGCAAATTAACTAGCCGAACCTATGCCCATAAGAGGAAAATGTTAGTAATGGCTTGTTTTTGACTTTAAACAAGCACCTTATTCACAATAGCACTGGATAACGTCACATGATGTGGCGTTTTTTTAGAACTTTCTTCTTCGTGGGCGTCTCGCAAACGCATCGAATTTCGTGACGGTGCGCGTCCGGGTGCCCCTCAAGGCACCATGAACACGCACCTGCAGTCAGCCAATGACAACGAACGGTCCGATACGCTTCTGGTCTTCCTGCCGGGCGCGTACCTGAAACCCGAAGAGTTCGAACGACAGGGTTTCATCAGCGCCGTCCGGGAGCGCCACCTGGCGGCCGACGCGCTGCTGGTGGACGCCGACGTCTCCTACTACTACGACCAGACGCTCAGCGAGCGTCTGCACGCGGACGTCATCGAGCCGCAGCGCGCCAAGGGCTACAAGTCGATCTGGCTCGTGGGCATTTCCATCGGCGGTTTCGGTGCGCTGATCCATGAACTGGCACGGCCGGGTTCGGTGGATGGCATCGTGGCGCTCGCGCCCTACCTCGGCCGCCGGGTTCTCGGCGCAGAGATCAAGAAGGCCGGCGGCCTGCGCACCTGGCATGCGCCCACCGGCCCCCAGCCCGACGAAGAGCCCGACCGCAAGCTCTGGCCCTTCTTCCAGCAGTACCTCGCGGCCCAGCCCGCCAAGGACCTGCCGCCGCTCTACCTGGGTTTCGGCCTCAATGACCGCTTCGCCGGCAACCACAAGCTGCTGGCCGACGCCCTGCCCCCGGGCCGCGTCTTCACGACCGAAGGCGGACACGACTGGCCGGAATGGCGCCAGCTCTGGCGCAACGTGCTGGACGTGCTGCCGCTGCCCGCGATCGGCCGCTCGCGCCAGCCGGCTACGCGGCCTCCGGCAGCCGCGCCTCGGCCGTCAGCAACGCCATGGGCCATCGCGGCTTGACGTCGAAGGCGTAGCGCTCGCTGGCCTGCGACAGGCCCGACTGCAGGCGCATGGCGGCGGCCATGGCAATCATGGCGCCGTTGTCGGTGCACAGGTGCAGCTCGGGGTAGTGCACGCGCACCCGGCGCTTGGCACAGGCGGCATTCAGCTGCTCGCGCAGGTTCTTGTTCGCCCCCACGCCGCCGGCCACCACCAGGCGCTTCAGCCCGGTCTGGTCGAGCGCGGCGAGCGACTTCTTCAGCAGCACCTCGACGATGGCGGCCTGCGTGGACGCTGCGAGATCGGCCTTGTTCGCCTCGAGCCGGTCGCCGAGCTTCTTGGCCTGCGTGAGCACCGCCGTCTTCAGGCCGGCAAAGGAAAAATCGAGATCGCCGCTGTGCAGCAGCGGCCGCGGCAGCTTGAACGCGGTGGCGCTGCCATCTTCGGCCAGCTTGGCAAGCCACGGGCCGCCCGGGTACGGCAGGCCCATGAGCTTGGCGCTCTTGTCGAAGGCCTCGCCGGCCGCGTCGTCGATGGTTTCGCCGAGCAGCTCGTAGCGGCCCACGCCGTCGACCCGCATCAGCTGGGTATGCCCCCCCGACACCAGCAGGGCGACGAACGGAAATTCAGGCGGATCGGCACTCAGGAACGGCGACAGCAGATGCCCTTCGAGGTGATGCACGCCCAGCACCGGCTTGCCGAGCGCCACGCCCAGCGCGCAGGCCACGCCCGCGCCCACCAGCAGTGCCCCCGCCAGCCCCGGCCCGCGCGTGTAGGCCACCACGTCGATCTCGCCCAGCGAGCGCCCGGCCTCGGCCATGACGGCTTCGGTGAGCGGCAGCACGCGGCGGATGTGGTCGCGGCTGGCCAGCTCGGGCACCACGCCGCCGTAGGCCTGGTGCATGGCGATCTGGCTGTGCAGCGCGTGCGAAAGCAGCACCGGCAGCGCGTCGCCGTGCGACTCGACCAGCGCCACGCCGGTTTCGTCGCAGGATGATTCGATTCCCAACAAAAGCATGCCGCGAGTGTAGGTGTCGCTTGCAAAGGGCGCCCGCAAAGGGGCAAGCTCGGGTCGAGGCACGGATGTTGCAGTAACGGTGCGCGCAACCTCCCTCACCCACCATGAAATCCGGTCTGCATTTCCTGATCGCCGCCCGCCAGTGCGAAATCGACGAGCTGGACCAGCTCGCCCGCACCAGCGAGCTGGTCGGCGTGATCGGCCGGCTGGTGCATGCGCTGCAGCGCGAGCGCGGCATGTCCAACGTGTTCCTCGCCTCGCGCGGCGGCCGCTTCGCCGACCAGCGCGATCCGCAGATCGCCGAATGCCTGGCGCTCGAACAGGAAGTGCGCAACGGTTTCGACCAGCTCGAGACCGAGGCCCGCCAGCGCGCCAGCGCCGGCAACAGCGCGCGCCTCTTCAGCCGCATCGCCTGGGTGCTGCCGGGCCTGGACGCCCTGCCCGCGCTGCGCCGCCGCGTCGGCGCGCTCGAGCTCACGCCGGCGCAGTCCACCGCGGCCTTCGCCAAGCTCGTCGCCGGCCTGCTGGCCGTGGTGTTCGAAGCGGCCGACGGCGCCACCGACCCCGAGATCTCGCGGCTGCTGGTCGCGATGTTCAACTTCATGCAGGGCAAGGAGTTCGCGGGGCAGGAGCGGGCCTTCGGGGCCGCCACGCTGGCGCTGGGCCGCAGCAACGACGCGCAGCGCGTGCAGTGGCTGCACCTGATCGAATCGCAGGAGCGCTGCTTCCACGTCTTCACCRATTTCTCGAGCGAAGAGGTGCTGGCGCTCTGGCGCGAGAGCGAGTCCAGCGCCACCATGGCCGAGCTCGAACGCCTGCGCCGCACCGGCACCGCCCCGGCCGCCGCGCCCGACGCGCCTTACAGCCAGCTGAGCCAGAGCTGGTTCGACTGCTGCACGCGCCGCATCGACGCCATGAAGACCGTCGAAGACCGCCTCGCTGCCGACCTGCGCGCCCTGTGCGGCCGCAAGACCGCGCAGGCACGCACCGAACTGGAGGCCTACCAGCAGTTGCTCGGCACGCTGGCACCGCAGTCCGGCGGCGCCATGTTCTTCGACGATGCCGGCACGCAGGCCGTGGCCCCTGCCCCCTACGGCCGCGTCCTGGAGCGCTCGGTGCTCGACATGGTGCAGGAGCAGTCGCAGCGCCTGCAGGCCATGAGCGACGAACTCGAGACCGTGCGGGCCTCGCTCAACGAACGCAAGGTGGTCGAGCGCGCCAAGGGCCTGCTGATGGCGCACCGCCGCCTCAGCGAGGACGAAGCCCACAAGATGCTGCGCCAGACCGCCATGAACCAGAAGCGCCGGCTGGTCGACGTGGCCGAGTCGATGCTGGCCATGGCCGACTACCTGCCGCTGCCCGACGCCCGGCCGCCGCGCTGAGAGCGTTCAAGTTGGTGCAGCGCACAAAAACGTGCTTTCGATGCCTTGCGAGTCTCGGCGGCACTTCGGCCTTCCCACACCGCGTCCTCGAGCTACTTTTTCGATAGCACCAGACCGGACGTAGTCATTGGCACACAGTTTGCTTAAGTGAGTCCACAGGCCCTCGTGGTCTTCAGGCAGGCGGCACCCAACGGCGGGTGTCGTCCACCGAACCGGACAAAGGCGTCCCCATCCCGCAAGGGCTCGTTCGCGAGCAGCCCCTGCGCGGTCGGGACGCCTTTTTTTGTTTTTCGCTTCTGCTTTTTGTTTGTTCATTCTTCAACCGGAGCCCGTCCCCATGACCGACCTGCTGAAAACCCGCCTCAGCCGCCGCCGCGTACTGCAAGCCGCCGCCATCGGCGCCGTGGGCATCGACCCCGCGCTGCGCGCCGCCGTCTGGGCCCAGGGCTCCGACAAGCCCGAGAAGGAAGAAGTGAAGATCGGCTTCATCCCGCTGACCGATTGCGCCAGCGTGGTGATGGCCTCGGTGCTCGGCATCGACAAGAAGTACGGCGTGAAGATCGTCCCCAGCAAGGAAGCCAGTTGGGCCGGCGTGCGCGACAAGCTCTCCAACGGCGACCTGGACATGGCGCACGTGCTCTACGGCCTGGTCTACGGCATGCACCTGGGCCTGAGCGGCCCCAAGAAGGACATGGCCGTGCTCATGACCCTCAACAACAACGGCCAGGCCATCACGCTCTCGAAAAAGCTGGCCGACAAGGGCGCGGTCGATGCCGCGTCGCTCGCCAAGCTCATCGCCACCGAGAAACGCGAATACACCTTCGCACAGACCTTCCCCACCGGCACGCACGCCATGTGGCTCTACTACTGGCTGGCCTCGGCCGGCATCGACCCGTTCAAGGACGTCAAGAACATCACCGTGCCGCCCCCGCAGATGGTGGCCAACATGCGCGTGGGCAACATGGACGGCTACTGCGTGGGCGAGCCCTGGGGCCAGCGCGCGATCATGGACGGCATCGGCATCACCGCCATCACCACCCAGGACATCTGGAAGGACCACCCCGAGAAGGTGCTCGGCTGCACCGCCGAGTTCACGAAGAAGTACCCGAACACCGCGCGCGCCGTGACCGCCGCGATCCTCGAGGCCGGCAAGTGGATCGACGCCGGCCTGCAGAACAAGAACAAGATGGCCGAGACCATCGCCGACAAGAGCTACGTCAACACCAGCGTGGACGCCATCAACCAGCGCATCCTGGGCCGCTACACCAACGGCCTCGGCAAGAGCTGGGACGACCCCAACCACATGAAGTTCTACAACGGCGGCGCCGTGAACTTTCCGTACCTGTCGGACGGCATGTGGTTCCTCACGCAGCACAAGCGCTGGGGCTTGCTGAAGGAGCACCCCGACTACCTGAAGGTGGCCACCGAGATCAACCGCATCGACATCTACAAGCAGGCCGCCGCCGCCACGCAGACGCCCGTGCCCAAGGAGGTGCTGCGCACCAGCAAGCTGTTCGACGGCACGGTCTGGGACGGCAAGGACCCGAAGAAGTACGCCGATTCGTTCAAGCTGCATGTCTGAGGAGCAACACACCATGGTCAGCGCTGTTTTCCACTCCCCGCTCGAAGCGGTCGCGTCGCAGGCCGCGTCGCCTGCCGCGGCCAAATCCGTGGCGCCCGCGCCTGCCGCGGTGACGCCCCCGGCACCCGAGCCCCGCACCCGCACGCCCATCGACATGCGCGCCTTCTGGATGCGCGTGCTGCCCCCGATCGCAGGCTTCGGCCTGCTGGTGCTGATCTGGGAGCTGGTCGCAATGAAGAGCACCACCGGCTTTCCCACGCCGCTGGCCACCTGGCAGCAGGCGCTCACGGTGTTCAGCGATCCGTTCTACAGCAAGGGGCCGAACGACCAGGGCGTGGGCTGGAACGTGCTCTCGTCGCTGCAGCGCGTGGCGCTGGGCTTCGGCCTCGCAGCCGCGGTCGGCATTCCGGCGGGCTTCGCGATCGGGCGCTTCGAGTTCCTTGCGCGCATGTTCAACCCGCTGATCAGCCTGCTGCGCCCGGTGTCGCCGCTGGCCTGGCTGCCCATCGGCCTGCTGGTGTTCAAGGGCGCCAACCCGGCGGCCATCTGGACCATCTTCATCTGCTCGATCTGGCCGATGGTGATCAACACCGCCGTCGGCGTGCAGCGCGTGCCGAGCGACTACATGAACGTGGCCAAGGTGCTGAACCTGAGCGAATGGAAGATCCTCACCAAGATCCTCTTCCCCGCCGTGCTGCCCTACATGCTCACCGGCGTGCGGCTCGCGGTGGGCACCGCCTGGCTGGTGATCGTCGCGGCCGAGATGCTGACCGGCGGCGTCGGCATCGGCTTCTGGGTGTGGGACGAGTGGAACAACCTCAACGTCGCCAACATCATCATCGCGATCTTCGTGATCGGCATCGTCGGCCTGGTGCTGGAGTTCGCGCTCATCAAGCTCGCCACTGCATTCACGTTCGAAGAGGTGAAATCATGAGCCGCACGGCCGCTCCGAAGGCGAATACCGCAGCGCTGCTGCGCGGAGGTTTCCAATGAACGACGATTCGAAGTACATCGAGATCCACGGCGTCGAGCAGCGCTTCAAGACGGCCAAGGGCAGCTTCCTGGCACTGCGCGACATCAACCTCAACGTCGCCAAGGGCGAGTTCATCACGCTCATCGGCCACTCGGGCTGCGGCAAGTCGACGCTGCTGAACCTGATTGCCGGGCTTACGACGCCGACGCAAGGCGTGCTGCTGTGCGCCAACAGGGAGATCAAGGGCCCCGGCCCCGAGCGCGCGGTGGTGTTCCAGAACCACTCGCTGCTGCCCTGGCTCACCTGCTTCGAGAACGTGTACCTCGCGGTCGAGCGCGTGTTCGCAGCCACCGAAAGCAAGGCGCAACTGCGTGCGCGCACCGATGCGGCGCTCGCGCTGGTCGGCCTCACGCCCGCCGCGCAGAAGCGCCCCGGCGAGATCTCCGGCGGCATGAAGCAGCGCGTGGGCATTGCACGCGCGCTGTCGATGGAGCCCAAGGTGCTGCTGATGGACGAGCCCTTCGGTGCCCTCGACGCCCTCACGCGCGCCAAGCTGCAGGACGAGCTGCTGGCCATCGTGCAGAAGACGCACAGCACCGTCGTCATGGTGACCCACGACGTCGACGAGGCGGTGCTGCTGAGCGACCGCATCGTGATGCTCACCAACGGCCCGGCCGCCACCATCGGCGACGTGCTGGCCGTGGACATCGCCCGTCCGCGCAACCGCGTCGAACTGGCCGAAGACCCGGCCTACGTTCACGCCCGCAAGGCCGTCATCGATTTCCTCTACACGCGCCAGGCGCATGTGGAGAAGGTCGCGGCCTGACGCAACAGGCACGGCACAACCGGTGTCAGGACATGATGACCTGCAGGCTGTGCTCGTACCAACCCGTGAGGCGCTCGAAGGTATCGACGAGCGCCTCGCTGGAACGAACCAGCGTTGAGCGGCCCTCGGCGCTGTCGAGCGCCTGCACGCCGCCGACGAGGCGCAGCCATTCGTCGCGCGCGGTCACCAACCCGGTGCGAATCTCGGGTGAACTGAGGGGCGCGCGCTCCAGCTCGAGCAGCGCGGCCTCGAACTCGTTCATGGTCGGCAGCAGCCGGTCGCGCGAGACGCCTGCCGCGAGCGTCGACGCGAGCAACGCATCCTTCGCAAGCCGCTGCGCCCGCATGCGCTGCCGCCCGCAGATGTTGACGATGCGAAGCGCACGGCGCGCGCCCGACGCCTCCAGTGCTTCCGTCAGGGCCTCGGCCGCCTGCAGCAGTGCCTCGCCGCGCGCGTCGATCTCGGCGAGCCCCTGCGGCGCAGGTTTCGCGGCCAACGACGTGGCCAACCCGCTCCATGCCGTCTGCGCCCCGCCCAGCGCCAGCACACCGGCCGCGCCCAGCTCGAGGGTCGCCAGATGATCCAGATTCTGCTGCACCCGCTCGGTCGATTGCGTGCGCAGGACCCGCGCACGCTGCACGTCGATGCCGGCGAGCAGCTGTGCCGCCACCCGCACCAGCCGCTGCGACAGCATGCGCAGTTGCCCGGCGCGGTTGATCGCATCGGCCCACTGCGCGGCCTCGATGACGGAGCGCGACACCTCGCCCAGGCGCAGGTTGGCGTGCATGGCCGCGCCGCGCAGCAGGCCGAAGGCTTCGTCCTCGCCGATGCCCCGTGCGGACATCAGCAGGCCCTTGGCGCGATCGACCCACTTGCGTTCGTCCATGCGCGTGCGCAGGCCGTCGAGTTCGGTGCGGAGCGTGGCTTCGCGTTGCCAGCGGGCCTGTGCCTGCACGGTCAACGCCGCCAGCGAGGGCCCGTCGAAGGCGCCGAGCGGCGCCCACGCATGCACGCCGAGCGCAACCAGTGCCTCGTGCTGCTCCCGGCCCAGCGCTGCGCTGACCAGGCTCACTGCGCAGGGCGGCATGCCATTCCAGCCCTGCAGGGCATCACACAGCGCCTGCAGCTGATGCGCCGGCTCCGGCAGGCAGATCAGCACCTGTTGCGGTGCAAGCACCCCCACCTGCTGCACCAGCGTGTGGCAGGTGGCGCGCCCGAGCACCGTGGCATCGGCACCCGCCAGCGCCTGCTGCAGCGGTTCCGGCAAGGGCGCGGCGTCGGCGAATTCGTTGGGCAGGGCGAGAAGAAGGGAAATCATGGCAGGGCGTCGGAAGGCACCGGAAGCATAGGCCACGCCAGCGCAAATGCGCTGGCACGCCTTTTGCATCGATGGGGGTGCGGTGTAACGAAGCACCGCTTTGGTGAGGCTGCAGACTCCTGCATCCGGCCCGGCCGCGCAACCGCCGGGCACACCCTCCGCGCCGACAGCGTCCGCTGCCGGCACACCACCCCCACCCCGTCCGACGACGCTGCCCAAGAAAGGCCGCGCCGCGGCATTTCGCACGATTGAACGACACCATGTCCAGCTTCAAGACCTTCTTGCACTCAGGCCACGGCCCGACGCTGTTCGCGGCCTTCCTGTACTTCTCGTTCTCCTGCTGCATCTGGGTGCTGAACGGCGCCATGGCCCCCTTTATCGGCGAAACCTTCAATCTCTCGCCGGCGCAGAAGGGCCTGATGCTGTCGGTGCCGATCATCGCGGGCGCGCTGATGCGCTTTCCGCTCGGCATCCTCTCGCAGTACATCGGCCGCAAGAAGGCCACGCTGGTCGAGATGGCCCTGATCGCGGTGGCCATGCTGTTCGGCTTCTTCTTCGTCAAGAGCTTCAACGACCTGCTCGCCATGGGCGTGCTGCTGGGCATTGCCGGCGCCAGTTTCGGCGTGGCGCTGTCGCTGGGCTCGGGCTGGTTCCCGCCGCAGCACAAGGGCCTGGCGATGGGCCTCGTGGGCGCCGGCAACGTGGGCACGGCGGTGTCGGTGCTGGTGGCGCCGCCGCTCGCGCAGTGGCTGGGCTGGCAGGCGGTATACGGCGTGGCCGCGGTTGCCATCCTGATCCCGATGGTCGTGATGATCGTGCTCGCCAAGGAGCCGCCGGACGTCGACAGCCACTCCAGCTTCCGCGAACACATCGCCTGCCTGTTCGAGAAGGACGGCTGGGTGTTCAGCCTGATCTACGGCGTGACCTTCGGCGGCTTCATCGGCCTCACCACCTTCCTGCCCTCCTACTACTACGACCAGTTCGGCGTGAGCAAGGTGCAGGCGGGCCAGCTCACCATGCTCGCGGCCTTCATGGGCGCGGCGGTGCGCATCGTCGGCGGCTGGCTTTCCGACCGCTGGGGCGGCGTCAACACGCTGACCGTGGTGCTGCTGGTGGTGGCCGTCGGCCTCGTGCTGGTCGGGCTCTCGTCGGGTTCGCTGGCCATCACCACGCTGCTGCTGATCGTCTGCTTCGCCGCGCTGGGGGCGGGCAACGGCGCGCTCTTCCAGCTGGTGCCGCTGCGCTGGCCCACGAGCACCGCGGTGGCCGGCTCGATGATCGGCGAGATCGGCGCGCTGGGTGGCGGCCTGGTGCCCAACGCGATGGGCCTGTCGAAGCAGTACCTGGGCAGCTACCTCTGGGGCTTCGTCTTCTTCGGTGCGCTCTCGCTGGCGATGCTGGGCGTGATGCGGGTGATGCAGATCCGCTGGACGCGCACCTGGGCCGAGAAGGGTGGCCGTGCGCGCGTCACGACCTCGCACGCCCCCGCAACAATCGCGAACGCGCGCAAGACGGCACGTTCATGACCCTCCGCCCCGCCCTCACCCGCTCAGCGTGGCAAGAACAGAAGCCACACGACGAGCAGTGCGTTGAACAGCAGCGACATGCCGAGCGCGATCTTGTAGAGCATCAACGGGTCGCGGCGGATCAACGGCGTGGCGGCGGGCGCACTCACGGGCCGGGATGCGCCCCGCTCCAGGGCGAGCAGCATTTCCTCGGCGGTCTCGAAGCGCTCGCGCGGATCGCGGGCGACGGCCTTGCGCACCAGGTGGTCGAGCCACACCGGCACATCGGGCCGCAAGCGCGAGAGCGCGACCGGATCGCGCCGGTAGCGCGCCACCTGGTAGGGCTCGATCTCGCCGTAGGGCAAGTGGCCGCCGAGCCACTGGTAGAGCGTGGCGCCGAGCGCGAACAAATCGCTGCCGGCGTCTGCCACACCGCCCTCCTCCCACTGCTCGGGATTGATGTAGCTCGGTGTGCCGGCATGCAGCTCGCGCTGGGCCGCGCCCTCGCGGCCGGAGAGCGCCACACCGAGGTCGAGAACGCGCCAGCGGCCGTCGTCGCCCAGGTGCAGGTTGCCGGGCTTGATGTCGCGGTGCACCACGCCCTGGCGGTGCAGCCGGCCGAGCGCCTTGCTCACCTGGATGGCCGCGCCGACCACCTCGGCCACCGTGCCGCGCGCGCCGGACTTGCGCATCTGCTCGAGCGTGCGGCCGCCGTGCCAGTCGAACACGATGTAGAGCGCGCTGGCGCTCTCGGCGCGCTCGTGCACGCGCACGAAGCCGCCGTCGCCGACCCGCTGGCCCAGCCAGGCTTCATGCGCCAGCATCGCGCGCTCCTGCGGATCGCTGGCGCGCGAGGGATGCAAGGTCTTGAGCGCCACCAGTTCGCGCGTGGCCGGATGGCGCGCCTGGTAGAGCAGGTGCACGCCGGTGTCGGCCACCAGGCCGGTGACGACGTAGCCGTCGAGCACATCGCCCACCTTCAGCAGGGGCGGCGGTGCGAGCCGGCGGCCGTCGCCGAGTTCGTCGTCGAGCTGCCGCGCATCGAGGCCGACGACGCGGATCACCAGCGCGGTCGCGTTGTCGCGCGTGCCGGCGTCGAGCGCCGCATTCACCAGCGCCTCGCTGGCCTCCTCGGCGTCGCCCTGCAGGGCGAGCGCGGCCACCTGTTGGGGCTTGAGCACGCCGTGCACGCCGTCGGAACTCAGCACGAAGCAATCGCCCACGCGCACGTCGCCCTGGGCGTAGTCGACACGCACCTGGTCGTCCAGGCCGATGGCGCGCGTCAGGCGGCTGCGCATGTCGGGATGCTCGAAGGCGTGGTCCTGCGTCAGCGGCAGGGCCGGCGCGCCGTCGGCGCGCACGCGCCAGGCGCGCGTGTCGCCCACGTGCGCCAGCGTGTAGCTCTGGCCGTGCAGGACCAGCGCGGTCATGGTGGTGAGCGCGGTCGCGCTGCCTGCGCGACGGCGGTTGTGGTCGGCCAGCCAGGCGTTCTGCGCGCCGATCAGGCGGTCGAGCGCGGCGGTCGGCTCCCAGGTGTCGGGCGTGGCGAAGTAGTCGGCCAAGAGGCCCATCACCGTGGTCTGCGCCGCCTCCAGGCCGCGGCCGCCGGTGGACACGCCGTCGGCAATCGCGGCAATCAGCCCGCGTGCCTCGTCGCCCGGCGGCGCATGCACGGCGCCGGCGAAATCCTCGTTCACGTCGCGCGGCCCGCGAAGGCTGCTGTAGCCGATGTCCACTTCAAAGCTCATGGCGCGATTCTCTACGCGCGCCGTGCGCTTCCGTTCGCTTGATTCTCAGGAAAGGTCCAGCCCCATGAAGAAAATGAAACTCGTGATGGTCGGCAACGGCATGGCCGGCGTGCGCACGCTCGAAGAACTGTTGAAGATCGCGCCCGATCTCTACGACATCACCGTCTTCGGCGCCGAGCCGCACCCCAACTACAACCGCATCCTGCTGTCGCCGGTGCTGGCCGGGGAACAGACGATCGACGAGATCGTGCTCAACAGCTGGGAGTGGTACGCCGACAACAACATCACCCTGCATGCGGGCAAGAAGGTGGTCGAGGTCGACCGCGTCAAGCGCATCGTGCGCGCCGAGGATGGCACCGAGGCCGCCTACGACCGCCTGCTGATGTGCACCGGCTCCAACCCCTTCATGCTGCCGGTGCCCGGCAAGGACCTGAAGGGCGTGATCGCCTACCGCGACATCGCCGACACCGACTACATGATCGAGACCGCCCGCACCCACAAGAACGCGGTGGTCATCGGCGGCGGCCTGCTGGGCCTCGAGGCGGCCAACGGCCTGATGCTGCGCGGCATGAACGTGACCGTGGTGCACGTGATGCCCTGGCTCATGGAGCGCCAGCTCGACGACGTGGCGGGCAAGCTGCTGCAGAAGTCGCTGGAAGACCGCGGCCTGAAGTTCCTGATGGGCGCGCAGACGCAGGACATGGTCGGCGGCGACGATGGCCGCGTGAAGACCATCCGCTTCAAGGACGGCACCGAAGTCGCGGCCGACCTGGTGGTGATGGCCGTCGGCATCCGCCCCAACGTGGAGTTGGCCGAGAAGATGCGGCTGCACTGCAACCGCGGCATCGTCGTGACCGACACCATGCAGACCGTGACCGACGCGCGCATCTACTCGGTCGGCGAATGCGCCGCGCACCGCGGCATCGCCTACGGCCTGGTCGCACCGCTGTTCGAACAGGCCAAGGTCGCGGCCAACCACCTGGCCCTGTTCGGCATCGGCCGCTACCTGGGTTCGCTCACCTCCACCAAGCTCAAGGTCACGGGCATCGACCTGTTCTCGGCCGGCGAGTTCATGGGCGGCGAAGGCACCGAGGAGATCGTGATGAGCGACCCCTTCGGCGGCGTCTACAAGAAGCTGGTGCTCAAGGACGACAAGCTGGTCGGCGCCTGCCTCTACGGCGACACGGTCGATGGCAGCTGGTATTTCAAGCTGCTGCGCGACGGCCGCAGCGTGCACGACATCCGCGACAAGCTGATGTTCGGCGAATCGAACATCGGCGACACCGGCCACGAGGGCCACAGCAAGGCCGCGAGCATGCCCGACGATGCCGAGGTCTGCGGCTGCAACGGCGTGAACAAGGGCACCATCTGCAAGGCCATCAAGGAAAAGGGCCTGTTCACGCTCGACGAGGTGAAGAAGCACACCAAGGCCAGCGCCAGCTGCGGCTCGTGCACCGGCCTGGTCGAGCAGATCCTGATGTTCACCGCGGGCGGCGACTACTCGGCCACGCCGAAGAAGAAGGCCGTGTGCGGCTGCACCGACGCGAGCCACCAGGACGTGCGCGACGCGATCCGCAAGGAACACTACCTCACGCACGACGAGGTCTACCGCAACCTCGGCTGGCGCACGCCCAACGGCTGCGCCACCTGCCGCCCGGCCGTCAACTACTACCTGATCAGCACCTGGCCCAAGGAGGCGAAGGACGATCCGCAGAGCCGCTTCATCAACGAGCGCAGCCACGCCAACATCCAGAAGGACGGCACCTACTCCGTCATTCCGCGCATGTGGGGCGGCCACACCACGCCCGACGAGCTGCGGCGCATTGCCGACGCGGCCGACAAGTACAAGATCCCGACCGTCAAGGTCACGGGCGGCCAGCGCATCGACCTGCTGGGCGTGAAGAAGGAAGACCTCGAGGGCGTCTGGAAAGACATCGGCATGCCCTCGGGCTTCGCCTATGCCAAGTCGCTGCGCACGGTGAAGACCTGCGTGGGCAGCGAGTGGTGCCGCTTCGGCACGCAAGACTCCACCCAGATGGGCAAGGACCTGGAGCGCGCGCTCTGGGCCATGTATTCGCCGCACAAGGTCAAGCTGGCCGTGTCGGGCTGCCCGCGCAACTGCGCCGAGGCCGGCATCAAGGACGTGGGCGTGATCGGCGTCGACTCGGGCTGGGAGCTCTACGTGGGCGGCAACGGCGGCATCAAGACCGAGGTGGCCCAGTTCCTCGTGAAGGTGAAGACCAGCGAGGAAGTGATGGCGTACGCCGGCGCCTTCCTGCAGCTCTACCGCGAGGAAGGCTGGTACCTGGAGCGCACGGTGCACTACATCGGCCGCGTGGGCCTGGACTACGTGAAGAAGAAGATCCTCGAGGACGCGGAAGGCCGCAAGACGCTCTGGGAGCGGCTGCAGTTCGCGCTCGACGGCGAACCCGATCCGTGGTTCGAATCGGCGCAGGCCTCGGTGGACGTGCGGCAGTTCGCGCCGCTGACGGCGTGAGCGGACAAGCGGAGAAAAAGGCTTGAAAAGACGACTCTTCATCGCTTCCTCGGCGCTCGCCGCGACGGGCGCCCGCGCGCAGGTGGCCGACCTCAACGACGCCATCAACAAGGCGGGCCGCCTGCGCATGCTGTCGCAGCGCACGAGCAAGGCTTATCTCGCGCTGGTGCATAACGTGGAAACGCGCAATGCCCAGCAGGTGCTCGACAAGTCGATCGCGCTGTTCGAGAAGCAACTGGCCGAGCTCAAGGCCTTCGCGCCGAGCCCGGCCATCCGCGGCACCTACGACGCGCTCGACGGCGCCTGGGGCGACTTCAAGCGCCCACTCGCCGGCATGGCGCCCAACAAGGAGGAGGCCGCCAGGATCGTCAAGCTCGACGCCACCGTGCTCGCGCTCGCGAACCAGGGCACCGCCCAGTACGAAGCCACCTCGGGCAAGCCCGTGGGCCGGCTGGTCAACATCGCAGGCCGGCAGCGCATGCTGTCGCAGCGCATGGCCAAGTTCTACCTGGCCGGCGCGATGCAGATCGACGCGGCCGGCAGCACGGCCGAGATCGCCAAGGCACGCGCCGAATTCCTGGCGGCGCTCGAAATCCTGCGCAACGCGCCCGAAGCCACCCCGCAGATCCGCCAGGAACTGGTGCTGGCCGACGCGCAGTGGATGTTCTTCAACCGCGGACTCCTGCGCCTCGAAGGCGCCGGGGCCTCGCCCGCCCTCATGTCCGACGTGTTCGTGAGCAGCGAGAACCTGCTCGCGATCATGGACCGCGTGACCGGCCTGTACTCCGACCTCAAAACCTAGAGAGCCCCACCATGAGCGAATGGAAAGCCATCTGCCGCATCGACGACATCCCCGTGCTCGGCGCCCGCCGCGTGGCGCGGCCCGCGGGCGTGGACGTCGCCGTGTTCCGCAACGCCGAGGACCAGGTCTTCGCGCTGCTCGACCGCTGCCCGCACAAGGGCGGTCCGCTGAGCCAGGGCATCGTGTTCGGCACCAGCGTGGCCTGCCCGCTGCACAACTGGGCCATCGGCCTCGACGACGGCTGCGCCAAGTCGCCCGACGAAGGCTGCACGCCGAAGTTCGCGGTGAAGGTGGAAGACGGCGTGGTGCACCTCGATGCGCAGGAACTCGCAACGCATGCCATCGACCTGCCGCGCCCCGTGGCCGGCCCCGCGCGCACCATCGCGCTCGCCTCCGCCTGACACCGGCCCCTCACACATGAACGAAACGAAGTCCACCTGCCCCTACTGCGGCGTGGGCTGCGGTGTGATCATCGAGTCCGACGGCACGCAGATCACCGGCGTGCGCGGCGACCCCGACCACCCGGCCAACTTCGGGCGGCTGTGCACCAAGGGCTCGACACTGCATCTCACGGCCAGCGCCACGGTCACGCGGCAGACGCGGCTGCTGCAGCCCCTGCAGCGCATCGCGCGCCACGAGGCACCCATGCCCGTGTCATGGGACACGGCCCTCGACAACGCCGCGGGCAAGTTCGCGCAGGTCATCGACGACCACGGCCCCGACGCCGTCGGCTTCTACGTCTCGGGCCAGCTGCTGACCGAGGACTACTACGTCTTCAACAAGCTCGCCAAGGGCCTCATCGGCACCAACAACGTCGACACCAACTCGCGCCTGTGCATGAGCAGCGCGGTGGCCGGCTACAAGCAGACGCTGGGTGCCGATGCGCCGCCGGCCTGCTACGACGACCTGAAGCATGCCGACTGCCTGTTCATCGTGGGCAGCAACACCGCGTGGGCGCACCCGATCCTGTTCCGCCGCATCGAGGACGCGAAGGCGGCCAACCCCGCGCTCAAGATCGTCGTGGCCGACCCGCGCCGCACCGACACGGTCGAGATCGCCGACCTGTTCCTGCCGATCCAGCCCGGCACCGATGTGATGCTGTTCAACGGCATGCTGCACCTGATGCTGTGGGAAGGCTGGATCGACGCGAAGTACATCGCCGCCCACACCAACGGCTTCGACGCGCTGAAGGCCACGGTGCGCGAATGCACGCCCGACAAGGTGGCACAGGTCTGCGGCATCCCGAAGGACGACCTGCTGGCGGCCGCGCGGCTGTTCGCCACCTCGCCCGCCACGCTGAGCCTGTATTGCCAGGGCCTGAACCAGTCGTCGAGCGGCACCGCGAAGAACGCGGCGCTGATCAACCTGCACCTGGCCACCGGCCAGATCGGCAAGCCCGGCGCCGGCCCGTTCTCGCTCACCGGCCAGCCCAATGCGATGGGCGGGCGCGAGGTCGGCGGCCTGGCCAACCTGCTGAGCGCGCACCGCGACCTGGCCAACCCCGAGCACCGCGCCGAAGTGGCCGCGCTCTGGGGTGTGCCCTCGGTGCCCGAGAAGCCCGGCAAGACCGCGGTCGAGATGTTCCAGGCCGCCGCCGACGGCGAGATCCGCGCGCTGTGGATCGCCTGCACCAACCCCGCCCAGTCGATGCCCGACCAGGCTACGGTGCGCCGCGCGCTGGAGCGCGCCGAGTTCGTGGTGGTGCAGGAAGCCTTCTCCACCACCGCCACCTGCGCCTTCGCCGACCTGCTGCTGCCCGCCACCACCTGGGGCGAGAAGGACGGCAGCGTGACCAACAGCGAGCGCCGCATCTCCCGCGTGCGCCCGGCCGTCGCGGCGCCGGGCGAGACGCGGCACGACTGGTCGATCGCGGCCGATTTCGCGCGCCGGCTCGAACGGCGCCTGGGCCGCACGTACTCGCTCTTCCCCTACGAGACGGCCGAATCGGTCTGGAACGAACACCGCGAAACCACCCGCGGGCGCGACCTCGACATCACCGGCCTGAGCTACGCGATGCTCGACGACGCCGGCCCGCAGCAATGGCCGCTGAAGGAAGGCGAGCGCACCGGCCGCGTGCGCCTCTACGAAGACGGCGTGTTTCCCACGCCCGACGGCCGGGCACGCTTCGTCGACACGCCCTACAAGCCCGTGGCCGAGGCCCGCGAGGCGCGCTACCCCTTCTCGCTCAACACCGGGCGCCTCCGCGACCAGTGGCACGGCATGAGCCGCACCGGCACGGTCGGCAAGCTGTTCGGCCATGTGGCCGAGCCCATGGTGCAGATGAACGCACAGGACATGGCGCGGCGCCAGCTGAAGGACGGCGACCTGGTCCACCTGACCTCGAAGCGAGGCTCGATCCTGCTGCCCGCGCGCGCCAGCACCGAGATCGGCATGAGCCAGGCTTTCGTCGCGATGCACTGGGGCGAGGAATACCTGAGCGGCTGTTCCTCCACCGGCACCCGGCTGGCCGGCATCAATGCGCTCACCACGCCCGTCTACTGCCCCACGTCGAAACAGCCCGAGCTGAAGCACGCGGCGGTGAAGATCCTCAAGGCCGAGCTGCCGTGGTCGCTGCTGGCCATGGCCTGGCTGCCCGGAGACACGGCGCTGGCGGCGCACCGCGCGCTGCAGCCGCTGATGGCGATGTTCCCCTTCGCCACCTCTGTGCCGTTCGCCGGCAGCACGCCGGGCGCGGAGCGCAGCGGCCTGCTGTTTCGCGCGGCAGCGCACGATGCCCCGGCCGACGCGCTGCTGGAACAGATCGAAGCCCTGCTCGGGCTGCAGGTCGCCGACACCCTGCGCTATGCCGACCGCCGCCGCGGCCAGCGCCGCTCGGTGCGGCTGGTGCGGCGCAGCGACGACAGCGCCGGCCTCGAAGCCTTCCTGCTCGGCGGCGACACCAGCGCCGAAGCCTGGATCGCGACGCTGCTGCGCGAGGAACTGCCGGCGCAAAGCTACGGCCGCCTGCTGCTCTCGCCCGGCGCGCGCGCGCCGCTGGCCGTGCAGTCGCGCGGGAAACCGGTCTGCACCTGCTTCAACGTGACCGACCTGGCGATCCAGGCCGAGCTGGGCCGCTGCAGCGGGACGGCCGACGAGCGGCTGGCCGCCCTGCAAGGCACGCTGAAATGCGGCACCAACTGCGGCTCGTGCATTCCGGAACTCAAGCGCATGGTGCGCATGACGCCTTCCGAGGCGATGGCGGAGGCCCCATGACCCCGCGTCTTGCCGTGCATAAGCCGACTCGCATTCCGGCATAAGCGTTGCAGGACAATCCGCCTACCCATGGGAATCAGCCAATACATCAAGGAAATCGGCCGCGGCGCGCGAGGCGCCAAGCCGCTCACGCGCGAGCAGGCCACCGACCTGTTCGGCCAGGTGCTGGACGGGACCGTCACCGACCTCGAGATCGGCGGCTTCTGCCTGGCCATGCGCATCAAGGGCGAGACGCCCGAGGAGATGGCCGGCTTCCTCGATGCCACGCACGCGCGGCTCCACCGCATTCCCGCCGGCGACCGCGCCCTCGTCGTGCTGCCCAGCTACAACGGCGCGCGCAAGCTGCCGGTGCTCACGCCGCTGCTGGCGCTGCTGCTGGCCCGGGAGGGCCTGCCGGTGCTGGTGCACGGCAGCGCCACCGAAACGGCCAGGGTGCTGGCCTCGAACGTGCTCGCCGCGCTGGACATCCCGCCGATGGCCGCCATCCGTGCCATCCCTGCCGGCGAAGTGGGCTTTGCCTCGACCGAGTTGCTGAATCCCGCCCTGAAGCGCCTGCTCGACGTGCGCCGCGTGGTCGGCCTGCGCAACCCCGGCCACAGCGTGGTCAAGCTGATGCAGCCCACGGCCGGCCCCTGCGTGGTGGTCGCCAGCTACACGCACCCCGAATACGCGCGCACCATGGGCGAGACCTTCGAACTCATGGGCATGACCGCCCTGCTCTCGCGCGGCCTCGAAGGCGAAGTGGTGTCCGACCCGCGCCGCACCGCGCAGATCGACGGCTTCGTGCGCGGCGTGCGCACCGAACTGCAGGCACAGGCCAGCGGCACCGCCGCCGAGGTGCCCGGCCTGCCGAAGGAAATCGATGTCGCCACCACGGTCGGCTACACGCGACGCGTATTGAACGGCGAGCTTCCCGTGCCCGAAGCCATCGCCACGCAAGTCAGGCACATCACGCAACTGGCATCCCACGCATGAACACCTCCTCCACTTTCATCACCGGCCGCTGCACGCTGGTGGGCGCCGGCCCCGGCGACCCGGAGTTGCTGACCATCAAGGCCGTCAAGGCGATCCAGGCGGCCACCGTGCTGCTGGTGGACGACCTCGTGAGCGAAGACATCCTGGCCTATGCCCGGCCCGGTGCGCGCATCGTGCACGTGGGCAAGCGCGGCGGCTGCAAGAGCACGCCGCAGGCCTTCATCGAGCGGCTCATGATCACCGCGGTGCGCGAAGGCGAAACCGTGGTCCGGCTCAAGGGCGGCGATCCCTTCATCTTCGGCCGCGGCGGCGAAGAGGTCGAGCACCTGCGCGAAGCCGGCATCGAATGCGCCGTGGTCAACGGCATCACCGCCGGCCTTGCGGCCGTGACCTCGCTCGGCGTGCCGCTCACCCACCGCGACCATGCGCAGGGCGTGGTGTTCGTCACCGGCCATGCCAAGACCGGTGCCGGCGCCCAGGAAGACCCGACCGACTGGCGCGCCCTGGCCGCGATGGCGCACAACGCGCGCCTCACGCTGGTGATCTACATGGGCGTGGCGGGCGCCGGCCACATCGAGCGCGAGCTGCTGCACGGCCTGCCCGGCGACACGCCGGTGGCCGTGGTGCAGCACGCGAGCCTGCCGCACCAGCGCCACATCGCGACCACGCTGGCCGGGCTCCAGGCTCGCATCGCCGAGGCCGGGCTCGCGAGCCCGGCGGTGATCGTGGTGGGCGACGTGCTGCGCGGCCTGGCCGCGGCGGCGCTGCCGACAACCGCGAACCGGTTCGGCACCTGAGCATCAGAGCCTGTTTACGATCTTGGGGCCACGTTGAGGCTCGTTGTTCAGGGCGCGCTCACGCCGACGGTGTGCTCTGCTCCGCGAATGTCCCCCGGCGCGGCCTATGGCCGCAGGCCTCCTCCTTTATTTCGCTGCGCAGAGCACACCATCGGCGTGATCGCTCAGAGCAGTCGTTGATCGGCTCGCACAGGCGCTGCGTCCATCGTGCACAGGGCACCGGGTGCTCCCCGCAGCGAAATAAAGGAGGAGCGAAGCGGGGGACATTCGCGGAGGGGAGTACCCGGTGGCCTGTGCACGCACCCCGAACGCACGCATCCCGAACCCCAGCACCCCAACAGGCATCTGCATGGTCCCAAATAGATCGTAAACAGGCTCTCAGAAACTGCCGATGAGCCCCGGCCGACCGCGGACGGCCGCGGCATCCGGCGCAGGGCTCGCGCGCAGCACCACCGGGGTCCGGCTTCCGAGGCTCGCGACGAGGGCAATCCAGGCGATGGCGAGTTCGCCGTCGGCCGCGGCCAGCCGCTGCTGGTCCAGCATCAGGCCCTGGAAATCCTCGAGCATCCGGACCTCCGACACTTCTCCGCGGTCCATCCGCGTTTTCGAGCGTTCGAACATCGCCTTCGCCTCGCGCACCCGCCGGTTCGCGTCGGCCGCGACGTCGTTCGATGCCTGCAGCCTTCGCAAGGCCTCGGCCACCTCGGCGCGGCCCTGCGCCACCGCCTGCGGATAGAGCGGGTAGCCGGGGAGGCTGGCATCGGTTGCCGGGTCGCTTTCGCCGGACGCCTCCTCGGCATCGATCGCGCCAGCGAGCAGGGTTCGCGGCTCGATGCCGTAGAGCGACGCCGCCAGCTGGACGTCGTCCCGGTTGGCGAGCAGCGCCGCAGGCAATGCCTGCGGCAGCGAGGCCGCGAAGCGAGGCAGCCTGCGCTGCGCGACCTCACCGGCGATCGCCTGTTGCAACACCTCCTCCGACAGGCCGCAGCGCGCCACGAGAAAGGCGAGGTTCGCTGCGCGCTGCGCGTCGATCTTCTTCATCGACGCGTCGGCACCCGCTTCGCGGCGCTTCAGCTCCTGGCTGAAGTCGTCGTACGGCGCCGAGCTGGCGGCCACGAGCTGCGATTGCCGCCGCACGGCGGTACGTGCGCTGTCGATGTAGGCCAGGCGCAGCGTCTGGACCAGCAGCGCAACGTAGGCCGCCGAGACACCGATCTCCGCGGCCGGTGTGTCCAGCCGCTCACCGAAGCCCGCGGACGCCGCATCGCGGCCGGCATCGGCAATCAACCCATTCAGGGTCTCGCTCTCGAACGCCGACCACCACGGGCGTGCCGTGGCACGCAATGCAGACGCCACGGGCTGCACCTCCTGGYGCTCCAGGCCGGGGTGCGCCACGACATGACTCGCGCTCACGCCGGAACCGGCGCAGGCGATGCCCAGCGCGCCGAAAAGCATCGCAACCATTGACCGACTCGCCACCATTCGTGCGCTCCACGGGAATCCCGAAGCCGCGATGGTTCCTCGCAAATTCGGAGAAATCGGAGAGGCGGCGCATGGCATCCGTGCAACACAAGTTGCGATCGGTCGCCGTTCGGCGAGATTCCTCCCAGATTGGACGAAACCATTCACCCCGTCACCGGCGGAGCGCGCATGTCGTTCGCGCCCCGCCTCAACGGAGAGAACCCATGAAGATATGCCCGCGCTCCCCGAGCGCCTTGCGACTGCGACGGTGGATCGGTGTTGCGCTCGTCTCGCTGGCGTCGATGAYGGCGCAGGCGCAGAACGCCATCGAGGCCGTCACGAGCACTGCGAGGGCCGACTCGGAGCTGGTTCGCATCGACTTCACGCAACCGCTGACCGCGCTGCCCATCGGCTTCGTGGTGCAGGAGCCGGCGCGCATTGCGCTGGACTTCCCGGGCGTGACCAGTGCCGTCGGCCGCTCGGCCATCGAGTTCAACCTGGGCAACCTTCGCACCGCCAATGTCGTGCAGGCCGGCGAGCGCTCGCGCGTGGTGCTGAACCTCCAGCGCGCAGCAACCTACCAGGCGGAGATCCAGGGCCGCTCGCTGCTGGTCTCGCTGCAGTCCGGAACGGGCCAGCCGGCCAGGACCTCGACCACCGCCGCATTTGCCGAAGGCAGGGAGCGCCAGGTGACGCCGCTGCAGGACATCGACTTCCGGCGCGGCGGCGATGGCGCCGGCCGCGTGCTCATCGCCATGGGCAGCAGCCAGCTCGGCGTGGACGTGCGGCGGCAGGGCTCGACCCTGGTGGCCGAGTTCATGCAGGCCTCGTTGCCGGAAGGGCTGCGCCGCCGCCTCGACGTGTCCGACTTCGGCACGGCCGTCGAGTCCGTGACTGCGCAGCAGATCGGCGACCGGGTCCGCCTCTCCATCGGCGCGCGCGGCGACTGGGAGCAGAGCGCCTACCAGACGGACACGCAGTACGTCATCGAGGTGCGCCCGCGAAAGACCGACCCGGCCAAGCTGACCCAGGGCACGGGGTACGCGGGAGAAAAGCTCACGCTCAATTTCCAGAACGTCGACGTGCGCGCGCTGCTGCAGGTGATCGCGGACTTCACCGGCTTCAACGTGGTGACCTCCGACACGGTCTCCGGCGCCCTGACGCTGYGGCTCAAGGAGGTGCCGTGGGACCAGGCGCTGGAGGTCATCCTGCAGGCGAAGAACCTCGGTATGCGAAAGAACGGCAGCATCCTCTGGATCGCGCCGAGGGACGAGATCAACGCCAAGGAAAAGATCGAGCTCGAAGCGCAGTCCGCGCTGGAGAACCTGGTGGCGCTGCGCACGCAATCCTTCCAGCTCAACTACGCCAAGGCCGCCACGGTCGTGCAAAGCCTGACGGGTGGCGGCGCCGGCGGAAGCGGCGGCGCCTCGGCGACGCGCCTCCTGAGCACCCGCGGCAGCGCGATCGCGGAGACGCGCACGAACCAGCTCTTCGTCACCGACACGCCGGTGCGCCTGGCCGATGTGAGCGAGCTCATCCGCAAGCTGGACGTGCCGGTGCGACAGGTGCTGATCGAGGCGCGGATCGTCGAGGCCTCGGACACCTTCGGCAAGTCGCTCGGCGTCAAGCTGGGCGGCGGGGCCATCGGCAAGAACAGCTCCTTCGGCACCAGCCCCACGGGCACCGACAACGCCTTCACCTCGTACACCAGCAGCAACTTCGTGAACCTGCCGGCCGGCGACGCGGGCGGCACCGGCAGCAGCGCCGGGGCCTTCTCGCTGTCGCTGTTCAACTCCGCCTTCACCCGCATGCTGAACCTGGAGATCTCCGCGCTCGAAGCCGAAGGCAAGGGCCGGCTGGTGTCGAGCCCGCGCGTGGTGACGGCGGACCAGACCAAGGCGCTGATCGAACAGGGCGAAGAGATTCCCTACCAGCAGGCGACCTCCAGCGGCGCGACCTCCATCTCGTTCCGCAAGGCGGTGCTGAAGCTCGAGGTCACGCCGCAGATCACGCCGGAGGGCAACATCATCCTCACGCTCGACGTGAGCAAGGACGCCCGTGGCGTCAACACCTCGGCCGGCCCGGCCATCAACACCAAGCATGTGCAGACGGAGGTGCTGATCGACAACGGCGGCACCGTGGTGATCGGCGGCATCTTCGAGCTGACCGAGACCAACGACGAATCGCGCGTGCCGGTGCTGGGCGAGGTGCCCTACCTGGGCGCGCTGTTCCGGTCGCGGGAGCGCGTCGTGAACAAGGTCGAGATGCTGGTGTTCATCACGCCGAAGATGATTGCGCGGCCGAACGCCGCCCTTTAGCACCAACATGGCATGGAGCGTGCTTAGACCGTGCATGCTCGCCTCCAGCTCATTTTTCGCCGTCCTGAACGCCTTTCGGACCGATGCGCCGCATCGGAAGGGGCACTGCATGCGCCCCGGCTGCGCGCAACCCCGGCACATGTCCTGCTGAGCGTCCGGCGATGAGTGCCGTCACCACGCCTGCGCCTGCGGCGGTCGAGATCGTCGCGCTGAGCAAGCGCTACGCCGCAGGCACGCCGGCGGCCGTCGACCAGATCGACCTGCGCATCGCCAGCGGCAGCTACTGCTGCCTGCTGGGCCCGTCGGGCTGCGGCAAGAGCACCACGCTGCGCATGATCGCGGGCCACGAGTCGGTCACCAGCGGCGACATCCTGCTCGACAACCGCAACATCACCCACCTGCCCGCGGCCGCGCGCGGCACGGCGATGATGTTCCAGAGCTTCGCGCTGTTCCCCCACCTGTCGGCGACGGACAACGTGGCCTTCAGCCTCAAGATGAAAGGCGTCGGCAAGTCCGAACGCCAGAAGCGCGCACGCGACCTGCTCGAACGCGTCGCGATGGGCCACCTGGCCGAACGCAAGCCCGGCGAACTCTCCGGCGGCCAGCAGCAGCGCGTGGCGCTGGCGCGCGCGCTCATCACCGAGCCGCGCGTGCTGCTGCTCGACGAGCCGCTGTCGGCGCTCGACCCCTTCCTGCGCATCCAGATGCGCGCCGAGCTGCGGCGCTGGCAGAAGGAACTGGGCCTGACCTTCGTCCATGTCACGCATTCGCAGGAAGAAGCGATGGCGCTGGCCGACACCATGGTGGTCATGAACCACGGGGTGATCGAGCAGGTCGGCTCGCCGCATGAGATCTACAACCATCCGGCGAGCGAGTTCGTGGCGCGCTTCATGGGCGGCCACAACGTGCTCGACACGCCCGCCGGCCCGATCGCCGTGCGCAACGACCGCATGCGCATCGCCCCGGGTTCGGACGCCGGCGCATCCGGCGGCCTTGCCGCGGCCGTCACCGATGTCGAGTACCAGGGCACCTACGTGCTGCTCGGGCTGGCGCTGGAAGCGGCCGCGCCGGCCCGCCGGAACGTGTCGGTCCTGCTGGGCGAAGCCGCTTTTCTCGCAAGCCCCTATGCACAGGGCGAGACGGTGCGCCTGTCCTGGGCCGAAGCCGACGCACGCGCGCTCGCCGTGCCCCTGTGAGTGAACGCACCGCCGCCCCACCCTTTCCCCGCTCCTTCATCCGCCACTCTTCATACGGAGGCTCTTCCATGACCGACCCCATCGACTCGTCCGCCGGCTTCAAGCGCCGCACCCTGCTGCAAGGCACCGCCGGCATCCTGGCCACGGGCATCGCGCCCTTCGTGCATGCGCAGGAAAAGATCGTGCTGCGCTACCTGGGCACCGCGGTGAACCAGGACAAGGCCATCGCCGAGAAGTTCAAGGCCGACACCGGCATCGAGATCCAGTACGTGGCCGTGACCACCGACGACGTGACCAAGCGCGCCGTCACCGCGCCCAACAGCTTCGACCTGATCGACACCGAGTTCTTCTCGCTCAAGAAGATCGTGCCGACCGGCAACCTCAAGGGCATCGACACCAGGAAGATCAAGAACGCCGACAAGATCACCACGCTCTTCACCAAGGGCGAAGTCGCCGGCAAGGCGGTGGGCGACCAGGGCACCGCCCCCAAGAAGGTGATCTACCTCGAAGGCGAGAAGAGCAAGAAGTTCGCGACCGCGCCGACGCAGTTCATGTCGCTCATCCCGACGGTCTACAACGCCGATACGCTGGGCATCCGCCCGGACCTGATCAAGCGGCCGATCAGCTCGTGGGCCGAGCTGCTCAATCCGGAATTCAAGGGCAAGGCCGCGATCCTGAACATTCCGTCGATCGGCATCATGGACGCCGCGATGGTGGTGGAGGCCAAGGGCATCCACAAGTACAAGGACAAGGGCAACATGACCAAGGCCGAGATCGACCTGACGATCAAGACCCTGATCGAGGCCAAGAAGGCCGGCCAGTTCCGCGCGCTGTGGAAGGACTTCAACGAGTCGGTCAACCTGATGGCCTCGGGCGAGGTGGTGATCCAGTCGATGTGGTCGCCGGCCGTCACGGCCGTGCGCACCAAGGGCATCGCCTGCAACTTCCAACCGCTGAAGGAAGGCTACCGCGCCTGGGCGGCCGGCTTCGGCCTGCCGGCCACGCTGTCGGGCAAGAAGCTCGACGGCGCCTATGAATTCATCAACTGGTTCCTCGACGGCTGGGCCGGCGCCTACCTGAACCGCCAGGGCTACTACAGCGCCGTGCTCGACACCGCCAAGGCCAAGATGGAAGCCTACGAATGGGCTTACTGGATGGAAGGCAAGGCAGCTTCGCAAGACATCAAGAGCCCCAACGGCGACGTGCTGGCCAAGACCGGCGCGGTGCGCGACGGCGGCAGCTACGAGCAGCGCATGGGCGGCATCGCCTGCTGGAACGCCGTCATGGACGAGAACGAGTACATGGTCCGGAAGTGGAATGAGTTCGTCGCCGCATAAGGGCGTGGGCAAGTTCAACCCGCAGGCATGAGCGCACCCGCCACGTCCAGCCACGCCGCCATCATGCCCACACACGCCGTGAAGGCGTGGTGGCAGGCGGCGCCGTTCGCGCTGGTGTTCCTGCTGTTCTTCCTGATTCCACTGGCGCTGGTCGCGATGGTCAGCCTGTGGAATTTCAACGAGTACGAGCTGATCCCGGCGGTCACGCTGCGCAACTACCTGAGCCTGTTCGAGGGTTGCTCGCACCTCACCGACAACGGCGACCTGTGCGTCACGCTCAACACCTACCTGAGCACCTTCAAGTTCTGCGTGTTGGTGTGGGGCATCACGCTGCTGATCGGTTTCTCGGTCGCATACTTTCTCGCGTTCCACGTGCGCTCGTCGACCATGCAGACGGTGCTGTTCGTGCTGTGCACCGTGCCCTTCTGGACCTCCAACGTGATCCGCATGATCTCGTGGGTGCCGCTGCTGGGACGCAACGGGCTGGTCAACCAGGCGCTGACGGGCCTCGGGTTCGTGAACCAGCCGGTCGAGTGGCTGCTGTTCTCCGATTTCTCGGTGGTGCTCGCCTTCGTGCACCTCTACACGATGTTCATGATCGTGCCGATCTTCAACAGCATGATGCGCATCGACCGCTCGCTGCTCGAAGCGGCCAGCGACGCGGGCGCCTCGGGCTGGCAGACGCTCTGGAACGTGGTGGTGCCGCTGTCGCGCACCGGCATCCTGATCGGCTCGATCTTCGTCATCACCATCGTGATGGGCGACTTCGTGACCATCGGCGTGATGGGTGGCCAGCAGATCGCATCGATCGGCAAGATCATCCAGGTGCAGACCTCGTACCTGCAGTTTCCGCTGGCTGCGGCCAACGCGATGATTCTTCTGGCTGTAGTGCTGATGATCATCTGGGGGCTGACCCGGCTCGTCGATATTCGCAAGGAGCTCTAGATGGAATTGAGCTTCGTGGATCGAATCGGGCTGCCGTGTTCAGGGCGCGCTCACGCCGACGGTGTGCTCTGCTCCGCGAATGTCCCCCGGCGCGGCCTAGGGCCGCAGGCCTCCTCCTTTATTTCGCTGCGCAGAGCACACCATCGGCGTGATCGCTCAGCGC
>NZ_JBFUHN010000016.1:0-93671 GCF_056402375.1 Variovorax sp. P4_B10
GTGGTGGGCGGCTTCTACCGGGTGCACGCCGAGCGCGCCGCCGACGAGAACCTCAAGCTGCCGGGGGCGAGCTTCGTGCCGCTGGCATTCTCGGAAAGCGCGCACCTGCCGCAGCCCGGTGCCAAGCCCGGCGCCAGCGCGCCGAATCGTTTCTATATGTATGGCGTGGTCGGCCGTCTGGCCATGGTCGCGGCCAGCTACGAGATGGAAGCGACCGATCCGGACGCCGAAATCTACGAATGATTGCCGTCGCCGGGTTGCGGCGGCAGCGGGCAACGGCAAAATAGCGGCCCCACAGCAACGGAAACAAAAGGGCGGGAGGGGTGACGCGTGGCGGAGCGGTAGTTCCGTCGTCATGACACCCTCGCGTGTCTGACGCGTCGATCCACAACGGCCAGCCCTTTTCCCATCGACTTCGTGTCAGCCCCCAAATCAATCTCTGCCGGCCTGATCGTCGGCGCCATCGGCGTCGTCTATGGCGACATCGGCACCAGCGTGCTGTACGCGGTCAAGGAAGTGTTCGGTCACGGCCATGTGCCGTTCACCGTCGAGAACGTCTACGGCATCCTCTCGATGTTCTTCTGGACGCTCACCGTCATCGTCTCCATCAAGTACGTGGTGCTGGTGCTGCGTGCCGACAACGAAGGCGAGGGCGGCCTGGTCGCCATGCTCGCGCTGGCTTCCCGCGCCGTCGCCGACAAGCCGYGCCTGCGCCATGTGCTGCTGGTGATCGGCATCTTCGGCACGTCGCTGTTCTATGGCGACGGCGTCATCACGCCGGCCATCTCGGTGCTGTCGGCGGTCGAGGGCCTGGAGGTGGTGTCGCCGCACTTCAAGCACTACGTCATTCCGCTCACGCTGGTCGTGCTGTTCTGCCTGTTCGTGGTGCAAAAGCGCGGCACGGCGGGCATCGGCAAGTTCTTCGGGCCGGTCACGCTGGTGTGGTTCGCGGCGATTGCGGTGCTTGGCGTGACGCAGATCCTGCATCACCCTGAAATCCTCAAGGCGCTGAACCCCTGGTATGCGCTGAAGTTCATGTGGAGCAACCCGGGCACCAGCTTCATCCTGCTCGGCGCCACCGTGCTGTGCGTGACCGGCGCCGAGGCGCTGTATGCCGACCTGGGCCACTTCGGCAAGCGCCCGATCCGCGTCGCGTGGTTCTCGGTCGTCATGCCTGCGCTGACGCTCAACTACTTCGGCCAGGGCGCGCTGCTGCTCGAGAACCCCGAGGCCGTGAAGAACCCCTTCTTCATGATGGCACCCGAGTGGGCGCTCATTCCGCTGGTGCTGCTGGCCACGCTGGCCACGGTGATCGCGTCGCAGGCCCTCATCACCGGCGCGTTCAGCGTGACGCGCCAGGTCATCCAGCTCGGCTACCTGCCGCGCCTGAACATCGAGCACACCAGCGTTCGCACGGCCGGGCAGATCTACATTCCGCTGGTCAACTGGGGCCTGTTCGTCGCCATCGTGCTGGCGGTCGTGATGTTCCGCTCCTCGAGCAGCCTGGCGGCGGCCTACGGCATCGCGGTGACGACCGACATGCTGATCACCACCATCCTGACCTTCTTCGTGATCCGCTACGCCTGGAAGCTGCCGCTCGCGCTGTGCATCGCGTCGACTGCTGTTTTCTTCGTCGTCGACTTCCTGTTCTTCGCCTCGAACCTGCTCAAGCTGTTCGAAGGCGGCTGGTTCCCGCTGCTGATCGGCGGTGCGGTGTTCACGCTGATGATCACCTGGAAGGAAGGCCGGCGCCTGATGGGCGAGGTGCAGCGCGCCGATGCGATCGAGCTCAAGGCCTTTCTCGATTCGGTGTTCGTGAGCCCGCCGGCGCGCGTCGACGGCACGGCGGTGTTCCTCACGGCCGAGCCCGGCACGGTGCCCAACGCGCTGCTGCACAACCTCAAGCACAACAAGGTGCTGCACGAGCAGAACATGTTCGTCACCGTGCGCAACCACGAGGTGCCGTGGATCCCGATGGACAAGCGCATCGCGATCGAGCCGCTGGGCAACCATTGCTGGCAGGTCATCGTGCACTACGGTTTCAAGAACGACATCGACCTGCCGCGCGCGCTGGAGCATGCGCGCCTGCGCGGCTGCCAGCTCGAGCCGATGACGACCAGCTACTTCCTCTCGCGCGACGTCGTGATCCCGACGCTGGGCAGCGGCATGGCGCCGTGGCGCGAGAAGCTGTTCGCGCAGATGCACCACAACGCGAGCGGGGCGGCGGCGTTCCTGGGGCTGCCGAACAATGCGGTGGTGGAGCTGGGGTCGAAGATCGAGATCTGAAGTAGGTGAAGGGGCGGTGGCCTCTTCAGCAAAAGTCCGCGGGCCGCTCCGCCGCAAGCTGTTGCATGTGCGATGCGATCGCCCCCGGCGTCGTGAACCAGATCTCGCCGCGGTCGCGCGCACGCGCCAGGTGCGCGAGCGCCGTGCGCAGGTGGCGCAGCCGGTAGGGCTGGCCCACGATGTAGGGGTGCAGCGCAAGGCCCATCACCAGCGGCTGCGCGCGCGACTGTTCGAGCATCTCGTCGAAGTTGTCGACGACCATCGCGCTGAAATCCTTCGCGTCCATCAGGCGGCCCACGATCATCGGAATGTCGTTGAGCTCCTGCGGATAGGGCACCGACCAGATCGAACCGCCGCCGCGCGTGCGCATGCGCACCGGCTGGTCGTCGTGGCACCAGTTGAGCGTGTAGCCGTAGCCGGTCTCGCCCAGCAGGTCGGGCGTGACGGTGCTCTCCGAGATCCACGGCGACAGCCACCCCGCGGGCGCCCGGCCGCTTTCGTGCAGCATGCGTTCCCGGCAGCGCAGCAGCAGCGCGCGCTCATGCGGCTCATCCAGTGTGCCCTGGCGCTCCGCGTTGCTGTGGCCGTGGCCGATCAGTTCGTCGCCGCGCGCGACGCAGGCCTGCACCAGCTCCGGGCAGTGGTCGTAGAGCGCGGTGTTGATGAGCGCGCCGGTCGGCAGCGCAAGCGCATCGAACAGTTCGAGGCAGCGCCACGCACCCACGCGGTTGCCGTATTCGCGCCAGCCGTGGTTCAGCACATCGGGCTGCGGCGACGCCGGGCCGATGCAGGCGCCCAGCCCGTCGCCGAAGGCAAAGTGCTCGATGTTGAAGCCGAGGTACACGGCAAGCCGCGCACCATTCGGCCAGGCGTAGTCGGGTCGCCGCGTGATCGGCCGGTAGTCGAAGCGATCATGCGAGGGCAGCAGCCCGGGCCAGCGCGTCGTCATGCGCTTCGCCTCACAGCACCGCGAGCCCGGCGCGCACCAGCAGCCATTCGGCGCTGTCGTTCCACACATCCATCTGCACGATGAGCCCGTGGCGCACCACGTAGCGGTCGACATAGCGGTTGCCTTCGAAGGCCGTGCCATCGGGCCAGGCACCGTAGAGCGTGCCGAGGCTGTAGACCACCGTTTCTTCGGGCGTGCCGCCTGCCACCACCTCGGTGCGTTCGATCTTCTTCTTCACCCAGGCGTAGCGCTTCGCATTGAAGGCCGAGGTGTCGCCGGGCGCGTGCATTTCGCGGTTGCCGGTGAAGCGGATGCGGATGTCGGGCGCGGTGAAGCGCGAGGCCGATGGCGGGTCGGGAATCATCACCAGCCGAAGGAATTCATCGACCACGGCGGCGGGGTCGCGCAGGGCAGGGGTGTTCATGGGGTGGGGTTTCCATCGTGTGGGCCACGGCGGTGCATGGCAGTGCATGGCGAGATGCGCACCCGGAACCTCCGCAATTCCTGTGCCGAATGGGCGGCGGCCGGCGCCCGGCACAATCAAAGGCCTCCGCCGGCAAGGGCATCGCCGCTTCCGGCAACATCGCGCCAGACAGCAGCAACATGGCGGCCGCACCCGGCGCCGGAAAGACTCCCTGATGAAAAACATCCTCTTCGTCGCCGACCCGCTCGACCACTTCAAGATCTACAAGGACACGACCTTCTCGATGATGCGCGAGGCGCAGCGGCGCGGGCACCGCATCGCGGCCTGCCTGCCGGAAGACCTGCAGTGGGTGTCGGGCGGCGTGGTGACGGCCAATGTGCAGCAGATCACGCTCACCGGAGACAGCAAGGCCTGGTACCGCGAAGACATCCGCGAATCGAAGGCGCTGAAGGATTTCGACGCGGTGCTGATGCGCAAGGACCCGCCCTTCGACGCCGAGTACATCTACGCCACCCACCTGCTCGAACAGGCCGAGCGCGAAGGCGCGCGCGTGGTCAACAAGCCGCGCTCGCTGCGCGACCATCCCGAGAAGCTTGCGATCATGGAGTTTCCGCAGTTCACCACGCCCACGTTGGTCACGCGCAGTGCCCAGGCCGTGCGCGACTTCCACGCCGAGCACGGCGACATCATCCTGAAGCCGCTCGACGGCATGGGCGGCATGGGCATCTTCCGCGTCAGGCCGGACGGGCTGAACCTCGGCTCCATCGTCGAGACGCTCAACAAGAACGGCGCCGAAACCATCATGGTGCAGCGCTTCGTGCCGGACATCGTGCAGGGCGACAAGCGCATTTTGATCATCGCGGGCGAGCCGGCGCCGTTCGTGCTGGCGCGCATTCCGCAGGGTTCCGAGGTGCGCGGCAACCTCGCGGCCGGCGGCAAGGGCGTGGCGCAGCCGCTCACCGCGCGCAACCGCGAGATCGCGGAAACCGTGGGCCGGGCCCTCGCGCCGCGCGGCCTGCTGCTGATCGGGCTCGACGTGATCGGCGACTGCGTGACCGAGATCAACGTGACCAGCCCGACCTGCTTTCAGGAGATCACCGAACAGACCGGCTTCGACGTGCCGGCCATGTTCATCGATGCGCTCGAGGCGCACCTGGCCGGCGGCTGAACCCAGCCCGGCCCGGTTCAGAACGGCGCCAGCTGGCCGTCCACGAACACATGCAATTCGCCGGGCGCGAACGGCGTCCACGTCTCGTTGGTGGTGAGCGGCGCGGTCACCACCACCGCCACGCGGTCGTTCGGCGTGGTGTGCTGCGCGAAGTCGATCTCGAGGTCTTCATCCGACAGCTGCGCGGTCACGAAAGGGTGGCGGCGTTCCACGTACCAGAGGTTTGTCGAGGCGTGGGCCCAGAGCGCCTGGCCGTTCGACAGCATGAAATTGAAGGTGCCGTGGCTCGCCAACTGCGGCGCCAGTTCGCGCAGCGTGAGCGTGAGCTCCTCGATGCTCGGCACGCCCGCATGCGACTTGGCCAGCTCCTGCATCAGCCAGCAGAAGGCGTGTTCGCTGTCGGTGTTGCCCACAGGATGGAAGTTGCCGTGCAAGCGCGGTCGGAAGTCCTTCAGGTCGCCGTTGTGGGCGAACACCCAGTAGCGTCCCCACAACTCGCGCACGAAAGGGTGGCAGTTCTGCAGGTTGATGGCGCCCTGCGTTGCCTTGCGGATGTGCGCGATGACGTTGCGGCTCTGGATCGGATAACGCCGGATCAACTCGGCCACCGGCGATTCGCTCGCCGGCATGTGGTCGACGAAGTGGCGCAGCCCGCGGTCCTCGAAGAACGCGATGCCCCAGCCGTCGGCGTGGTGGTCGGTGCGGCCCCCACGCTGGGCGAACCCCGTAAAGCTGAAGGTCACGTCCGTGGGCGTGTTGCAGTTCATTCCAAGCAGTTGACACATGGCGCTATTAAAGCGCGTGCGCCGGCCGCTCGGCGAACCCGGCCGCCCGTTCAGCGCACGAAACGGCCTTCGGGCGTGACGCGCACCATTTCGATGAAGCGCGAGCCGGTGGTGGCGCCGGTCGAGAAATCGATGTCCATGCCGGCCAGGCGGAGCTTGAAGGCGCGCAGCGTCGCATGCAGGCGGGCGCGCGTCAGGTCGCGGCCGGTGCGCTTGAGCGCCTCGATCATCACCAGAGCGTTGAGGTAGCCCTCGAAGCTGCCGTAGCCCACCGGCACCTGCGCGCGTTCGGCCAGGCGGCGGTAGTCGCGCGTCACGGTTTCCACCTCGCCCCAGGGATAGGGCATGACTTGCGAGATCGCCAGGCCCCCTGCCTGCAGAGGAACCACCTTGGCCGTGATCTCGCCCGGCACGACCGACATGCCATAGAACATCGGCTTGCTGCCGGCGGCGTAGGTGCCCTTGATCACCTCGCCGGCCACGGTGCCGGCCAGGTACATCAGGATGGCCTGGGGCTGGCTGTCGGCCAGCGCCTTGCCGGCGGCAGCGGCGTCCGAGCCGTCGCCCTTGGCCATGACCTTGGCCGACGGCACGAGCTTGTGGGGGACCATCGCCGCCTCGATCAGCTTGACCGCCTCGGCGCCGCCGGGGTTGTCGAGGTGGGCGATCGCGATCTTGTTCACGCCAATGGTCACCAGGTGCTCGACCAGGGCCTGCGCTTCGCGTGCGTTGCTGGCGCGCACGAAGTACGCCGAGCCCGCGACGCGTTCGCGCGCGCCGTCGCCCACGCCGTAGCCGCCCACGCTGGGCGCGCCGCTTTGCTGCAGCAGCTTGGCCGCGGCGGCCGTGGTGCCCGAGCCCACGCAGCCGAAGAACGCGAACACGCGATGGTCGTTGAGCAGCTTGCCGTAGTTTTCCAGCGCCTTGTCGGGCTTCAGCTCGTCGTCCAGCGCCACCAGCTTGATCTTGCGTCCGTTCACGCCGCCCTGTTCGTTGATGGCATCGAAGGCCAGCGCGGCGCCGTTGTGCACGATCTTGATCTGCGAACCGAGCGGACCGCTCAGCACGGCCGAACTGCCGAGCATGATTTCACCGTCGCTCACCCCCGCCTCGGCGGCCTGCGCGGACGACAGTCGGGCCAGGCCCGCGGCGAAAACCGCCGTCGAGGCGACAAAACTTCTGCGTTGCATGAAAGACCCATCCCATGGCTATTTAACAAATGCTAACAATTAGAAGCGACAGATGCTTGCGTACTACTAAGTGCTTACCCTTGCTGCGCGGGTCGGCGCAGTTGCCACGCCGCACAGATGGCCAGGGCGCACAGTCCGGCCAGCATGGCAAACACCTCGTCGAAGGCCGCCAGCCGCGCGGGGCCGCTGGCAGCGTTGGCCAGCGAATCGCCATGCGCCGCCAGCCGCCACTCGAGCACGATGGCGCACAGGCTCACGCCGGCTGCGCCGCCCAGCATGCGCAGAAAGTTGATCGCGCTGGCGCCCTGCGGAATCAGCGGCTTGGCCAGCGGGCGCATCGAGCCGAGGTTGAGCGAAGGCAGGATGAAGCCGAGCCCGATGCGCCCGATGATGGCGAACGCCACCAGCAGCCAGAGCGCGCTGTCGAGCCTGAGCACCGTCATCAGCGCGAAGGAAACCGCCAGCAGCACCAGCCCGATGCTCACCAGCATCCAGGTCGGCTGCCGGTCGGCCAACCGGCCCACGCCGGCGATGGTCACCGCCAGCACGATGCCTGCCGGCAGCAGGATGGTGCCTACGTGCGAGGCCGACAGCTGCAGCCCGACCTGCATGTACACCGGCAGCAGGTAGGTCGAGCCGAACAGCGCCGTGCCGTAGATGAAGGCGACCACGCTGCCCATGGCGAACTGCCGGTACTGGAAGAGCGCCAGGTTCATCAGCGGCGTGCCGCCCGAAGCCGCGAACCGGCGCTGCCACCAGACGAAGCCTGCGAAGGCCGCCACCGCCACGCCCAGCAGCAAGGCGGCCTGCAGCGGCGAATCGCCGCGCAACTCGACCAGCCCGTTCAACAGGCAGATCGTGCCGGCCGTGCCCAGCGCCAGGCCGCGCCAGTCGAGTCCGCTGCCGCGCGTTGCCGCCACGCCGCCGGGCGCCGTGGTGGGCACGAACTTGTAGGCCAGCCACACCGAGGCCAGGCAGAACGGCACCACCATGAAGAAGATCGAGCGCCAGCCGAACAGGTCGACCAGCACCCCGCCGATGCTCGGCCCGATGGCCGGCGCCAGCACCACGCCCATGCCGAAGATGCCGCTCGCGCGCCCCTGCTCGTGCGGCTCGAAGGCGCGCAGGATGATGATGGCCGGGATGGGCTGCACGACGCCCGCCGCCAGCCCTTCGGCCACGCGCGCGAACAGCACCAGCGAGAAGTCGTTGGCCAGGCCGCCCACGATGCCGCCCGCCAGCAGCAGCACCATCGTGCCGACGTACGTGCGCCGGTAGCCGTAGCGCGACAGCAGCCAGGGCGTGGTGAGCATCGACACCGTCATGGCCACCATGAAGCCCGAGCTCACCCACTGCGCGCGCTCCTGGCCGAGCGAGAAGTGATGGCTCATGCCGGGGATCGCGACGTTGACGATGGTCGACGACATGATCGACGCCATCGTCCCCACCATCACCGACAGCAGCAGGTACCAGCGGTAGCGCTCGCCATAGCGTTCGCGAAGCGTGCCGATGGAGGGCGGGGCCGGCGTTGCCGCGGCTTCTGGAATCTGTGGGGAGGTCATGGGTCGGCGGAATGTCTCGGGGTCCGTCGTCCTACAAGCATATCGGTGTTTGCGCGGCGAAGGGTGCGGCGGCCGGCCGCACAATGCAGCGGCTGTCCCCTCCGCGTCGAGCTCAAGAAGACAACCACATGGATTCCCCGATCAACGGTCCCGCCAACGGACAAGCCGGCAACGCCGAGCCGGAGGCCGCGCCCTCGCTTGCGGCCGAGCTCGCCGCGCCGACCGTCAGCCGCGCCTACCGCTGCCAGTGCGGCCGGCCCGTGTTCCTGCGCAACAGCGAATGCCTGGCCTGCCACACGCCGCTCGGCTACGTGATCGACCGCCTCGGCGTCATGCCGCTGGCACCGGCCGCCGGCGACGGCGCCCAGCCCGACACCTTCACCGTCTTCGGCGACCCGCACGGCAAGACCTACCGCCGCTGCGCCAACCTCATGACCCCCGCCGCCTGCAGCTGGATGGTGCCGGTGCCGCGCGAAGGCGAGGAGATTCCCGTCGACACGCAAGGCCTGGCGCCCGGCTACTGCCTGGCTTGCAGCGTCACCCGCACCATTCCCGATCTCTCGGTCGAGACCAACGGCGAGTTCTGGCGCAAGCTCGAACAGGCCAAGCGCCGGCTCATCTCGCAACTGCTCGCGCTCGGCCTCCCGGTGGTGAGCCGCCATGCCGACCCGGTGCACGGGCTGGCCTTCGACTTCCTCAGCAACATGCCGGGCGGCCCGCACGTGATGACCGGCCACGAGCACGGCGTGATCACCCTCAACGCCGAGGAAGCCGAGGACGCCGTGCGCGAACGCATCCGCGCCGAGATGCGCGAGCCCTACCGCACGCTGCTCGGCCACTTCCGCCACGAGATCGGCCACTACTACTGGGACCTGCTGGTGCAGCCCACGCCGTGGATCGAGGACTTCCGCGCGCTCTTCGGCGACGAGCGCGCCGACTACGCCGCCGCGCTGCAGACGCACTACGAGCAGGGCCCGCCGCCCGACTGGGCCGACCGCTTCGTGAGCAGCTACGCGAGCATGCACCCGTGGGAAGACTGGGCCGAGACCTGGGCCCACTACCTGCACATGGCCGACACCGCCGACACCGCGATGAGCTTTGGCGTCGACGCGACCGGCGTCGAGCTGACGAGCGACCTGTTCACCCTCGGCGACCTGTGGCAGCCCGGGCATCCCGATGCCGCGACATTCCTCGACTTCATCAACGGCTGGGTGCTGCTCACCAATGTGCTCAACGAGCTGTCGCGCAGCATGGGGCAGCCCGACTACTACCCCTTCGTGCTGCCGCGCACGGCGGTGGGCAAGCTGCAGTTCATCCATCGCGTGATCACGGCGCAGCGGTCCGGCTCGGCGCCGACGATGGTGATGTCCAGCGATGTGGCTGCGCCTGCGCCCGAACCGGCCGAGCCCGCACCCGAACAGGTGCCATCACAGTCGCAGTCGCAAGGCGCCGGTCAGTCCTGAGGCGGCGTCCCCGCCGCGCAGCGTGCGCAGATGCAGGCCAGGCCGCGCATGGATTCCGGCAGGTTCGTGAGCGGCGCATTGCTGAAGTCGACCTGCATGCACCAGCAGGGCGGCTGTGCCCGGCCCGTCTCGCGTTCGATTTCCATCGCGCAGCGGTTCGGCTCGCCGCACAGCGGGCAGCGCGTGGCGTCGATCGCTGCTGCCGCCGTGGTCGTCATGCGAGCTCGAAAGCCGGCAGCTTCTTCGCCACCGCGACGTTCTGCAGCGTCACGTAGACCGGCAGCCCGCCGCGGTAGGCCGGGTAGTCCTCGCCCTCGATCAGCGGCAGCAGGTAGCGCCTGCATTTCTCGGTGATGCCGTAGCCGTCGTCCGAGATGAAATCGCGCGGCATCGGCTTCTCGACATTGGCCACCGATTCGAGCGGCGCGCTGCCCAGGCGGTAGGCATACGGCACGTCGGAGGTGCGCTCGATCGTCGGCATCACCGCGTTGCGGCCTTCGAGCGCCAGTTCCACCGCGCGCTGGCCCAGCTCGTAGGCCTGCTTCACGTCGGTGGCCGAGGCGATGTGCCGCGCGGCGCGCTGCAGGTAGTCGGCCACGGCCCAGTGGAACTTGTGGCCCAGCGCGTCCTTGACCATCTGCGCCACCACGGGCGCGGCGCCGCCGAGCTGCGCATGGCCGAAAGCGTCGCGCGTGCCTTGCTCGGCCAGGAAGGTGCCGTCGGGGTGATGGCAGCCCTCGGACACCACCACCGAACAGTAGCCGTGCTGCTTCACCAGCGCTTCGACCCGCGCGAGAAAGCGGGCCTTGTCGAATTCGATCTCGGGGAACAGCACCACCACCGGAATGCCGTGGTCCGCCGCCAGCCCGCCCGCCGCGGCAATCCAGCCCGCATGCCGTCCCATCACTTCGAGCACGAACACCTTGGTCGATGTGGCCGCCATCGAGCGCACGTCGAACGAGGCTTCGAGCGTCGACACCGCCACGTACTTCGCGACCGAGCCGAAGCCCGGGCAGCAGTCGGTCAGCGGCAAATCGTTGTCGATGGTCTTGGGCACATGGATGGCCTGCAGCGGATAGCCGAGCGACTGCGACAGCTGGCTCACCTTGAAGCAGGTGTCGGCCGAGTCGCCGCCGCCGTTGTAGAAGAAATAGCCGATGCCGTGCGCCTTGAACACCTCGATCAGCCGTTCGTACTCGCGCCGGTTTTTCTCGAGCGACTTGAGCTTGTAGCGGCACGAGCCGAAAGCCCCCGAAGGCGTGGCGCGCAGTGCCGCAATGGCCTCGGCCGATTCGGCGCCGGTGTCGATCAGCTCCTCGGTCAGCGCGCCGATGATGCCGTTGCGCCCGGCGTAGAGCTTGCCGATGCGGTCCGGATGTTTGCGTGCCGTCTCGATCACGCCGCAGGCCGACGCGTTGATGACCGAGGTGACGCCGCCCGATTGGGCGTAGAAGGCGTTGAGGATGGCAGTGCTCATTGAGAAATCTCCGTGCTGGTACGCGACGGTCATTGCCTTTGGGCCGGCCCAGGGCGCATGGCGGCAAACGCTTCGCGGGAGGGCCATTCTGGCGCAGTCGCGGGCCGCAGGCCAATGGCCGGTCGGCCCGTCTCGCGCGATTACAGTTCGTTTCTGCATGCCGCACGTGAAAGCGGCGTGCGCGGCGTGCGACCGGGTCCGCGCCAACCTCCACTTGATTTCAGGCAAACCCCCATTCCAGGAGTCCGCGCGTGAGCATCTTTTCCCGTTTCTTTGGCCGCAAGGACGAGCCGGGCGATGCCGGCGCATTGGTGGCCAACCCCGACTGCGAAGACACCGTTGCGCTGACGGTCGTGTTTGCGGACGTGCTCCACATCGATGTCGCCGCGCTCGCGCAGGCTCTGCGCGCCTACCACCGCTCCACCGGCGACGCGCGCTGCGAGATCACCGAAGACCCAGGCCCTTTTCTTGCGCTGGCCGGCTGGAAAAAGCACGTGGTCCGGATGGTCGGCTTCGATGCGCCGATGCCCGGCGAATCGGTCGAGGCCTGCGTGGCACCGGCGCACTATCCGCAAGAGCTCAAGGCCCGGGTCCGCGCGCACCGCAGCCACGTCATCCTCTATTACGCGGGCTACGAGGCGTCGGTGCTCGAGCAGTACGTGGCCTTGGCGACCGTTGCCGGCGCGCTGGCACGGATCGGCGCGTTGGCGGTGCTGAACGAATCGGCCCGGACCTCGCTGCCCGCGGGCGTGTTCGACGCCGACATCGAAGGCGACAGCATCGAATTGCTGCGGCATCTCGACCTGCCGGCCCTGTACTGCGGCTTCGTCAAGTACGAGGTCGAAGGTGTGCAGGGCGTGTGGATGCGCACCTATGGCGCGCATCATTTCGGCCAGCCCGATTTCGCGTCACTGGCCGAAGGCCACCACGAAGGGCAGAAGTACTTCGAGCTGTTCGGCAATGTCCTGCGCTACCTGATCGACAGCGGCGCCGAGATGGGCGCCGGCCACACCATGCAGGTCGGCGAGGACAAGTTCCTGCGGCTGCGCGCGCCGCTCGAAGCGGAATACTTTCTCGACGGCCCCGATGCCGTGCTGGTGGCCGAAGTGATCGGCGCCGACGAGATCCAGGCACGCCCGCATTGAGCCTGCGCTGTCGGATGGGCAAGGCCCGTGCGCCCGTCGCCCTCGGCTGTTTCAGGCGCCTTCAGCGGCTCTCGAAAACCGGCGGCCGCTTCTGCAGGAATGCGCTCACGCCTTCGCGGAAGGTCGGCCGGTCGATCAGCTCGCGCTGGCGCTCGCTTTCGTAGTGCAGCTGCTCCTTCAGCGTGTGGCGCTCGGAGGCTTCGAAGGCTTCGCGCGCCTCGATCACGGCATGTGCCGGCAAGCGGGCGAGCCGCTGTGCAATCGCGCGGGCTTCGTCGAGCAGTTGCTCGTCGTCGGCGCAGGCCCAGATCAGGCCCCATTGCACCGCACGGCCCGCACTGAGGCGCTCGTCGAGCAGCGCCATGCCCATCGCGCGCGCCTTGCCGGCGCGCCGCGGAATCGCCCAGGTGCAGCCCAGGTCCGGCACGATGCCGAGCTTGGGCAGGAAGGGCAGGTAGAAGTAGGCGCTGCGCGCCGCGATCGTCACGTCGGCCGCGAGCGCCAGGCCCACGCCGGCACCGGCCGCGGGGCCGTTGACGGCTGCGACCACCGGCACCGGCAGCGTGCGCAGCGTCTCGATCAGCGGGTTGCTGAGCGACTGCATCCATTCGGCCGTCTGCGCACCGAGCGACTTGCCTTCCTCGCCGGGCGCCATCGCGCTGAGGTCGGCGCCCACGCAGAAGGCCTTGCCGGCGCCGGTCAAGATCACGGCACGCACCGCGCGGTCGTCGCGGATGCGCTCCAGCGTGTCGCGCAGCTCGATCTGCAACCCGTGCGCGATCGGGTTCAGCTTGGCCGGCAGGTTCAGCGTAAGCGTCGCGATGCCGTCGGCCAGTTCGTAGAGGATCAGTGCTTGGGAGTCCATGGCATCGAGGGTCGATGCCGATGGCACTCCGGTCAAGCCGGGGACAACCCGTGGGGCAGAAGTCGCCAAGGCGACCATGCGCGGGCGGGTCGCGCGAGGGGCATCGCGGCGGGCTGCGCATCCGACACGGTGATGCACGACGACTCGAGTGCCGACACCAGGATGCGCCGGTGTTCGGTGCCCTCGAAACGGTCGCCGGGTTCGAGCACGATGTCGCGCGGATCGCGGTCGAGCGTGACCCAGACCGAGCCGCTGCGGCATTCGATGCCCACGCCCGCGCCATCGGGCACGGCGAAGACGGAGCGGGTCGGCAGGCTGATGTGGAAACGGGAAGAAGGATTCTGGCGGGTGCTCATGGCAAGCTCCATTGCATTCGTGATACGAATGAATATAGTGAGTTGATCTCCTCCTTACACGCGGTCGTTCGGAACTCGTTGCATGCATCCAGAGAATGTGAAAGCCCTTGGCGCCGTGGGTGGCGAGCTGCCGCCGCTCGAGCTGCTGCGCAGTTTCGAGGCCGCGGCGCGCCGGCTCAGCTTCACGCTGGCGGCCGGTGAACTGCACCTCACGCAGTCCGCGGTGAGCCGGCAGATCCAGCAGCTCGAAGCCAGCCTGGGCGTGCTGCTGTTCGAGCGCCGCCACCGCGCGCTGGCGCTCACAGAGGCGGGAGGCGTCATGCAGCGCGCCGTGACAGACAGCCTGGAGCGGCTGCGCGACGCCACCGCGCGGGTGCGCGCCAGCTCCGCGCCGCGGCAGGTGGCGATCACCACCACGCCGGGGTTCGCATCGCTCTGGCTCATTCCGAAGCTGGCGCGCTTCACCGGCAGCCACCCCCAGGTCGACGTGCGCGTGTCGGCCACGCTCGACGTGCTGGACCTGGAGAGCAGCCGCATCGACCTGGCGGTGCGCTTTGCGCCGATCGGCCGTGGCGTCGGCCCGGCGCTGTTCGAGGAGTCGGTGATCCCGCTGTGTTCACCGCAACTCGCTGCGGCGCTGCGCGAGCCGTCGGATTTCTCGAAGCTCACGCTGCTGACCGTGGAATACCCCGACCACAGCGAAGCACCGACCGCCGACTGGGAACCCTGGCTCAAGGTAATGGGCCTCGAAGACCTGCGCATGAAGAGCACGCTGCGCTTCACCCAGTACGCCGATGCGGTGGCCGCCGCGGTGGCGGGGCAGGGCGTGGTGATCGGCCGGCTTCCGTTGCTGCGCGAGCTGGTGCGCGATGGCCGGCTCGTGGCGCCGCTCGGCGAGGGCGCGGCATCGCATCGCGGCTACTTCGTCGAAACCTCGAGGCGCGCCGCCAGCAACCGCGACGCGCAGGACTTCGCGCAATGGCTGCGCGATGAAGCCGAGGCGGCGCAGCGGACCTGAAGGTTGTGTGGTTTGGGGAGTGCGGGCACCGTGGGCCTGATCGGTCAGCACAATGGTTGTTCGGCCGGCACAACGGCCGTGTCCCCCCGAACGCGCCCGCGAACTGCGCGCGAACGATCAACCCGGCAGCAGCACCTTGTTGACGACGTGGATCACGCCGTTCGATTGGTAGACGTTGGCGATCGTCACCGTGGCCGCGCCGCCCTTGGCATCGGTCACCACCACGTTGCTGCCGCTCATCGTCGCGGTCAGCGTCCCGCCGCTCGCGGTTTTCAGCGTGGCCTTGCCACCGCCCGCGTTGATCGCGCTCATGAGCGCCGGGCCGTCCATCCGGCCGGGCACCACGTGGTAGGTCAGCACCTTGGTCAGCGTGGGCTTGTTCTCGGGCTTGAGCAGCGTGTCGACCGTACCGGCCGGCAGCGCGGCGAAGGCGGCGTTGGTCGGTGCGAACACGGTGAAGGGGCCCGAACTCTTGAGCGTGCCGACCAGGTCCGCGGCCTTGACTGCGGCGACCAGCGTCGTGTGGTCCTTCGAATTCACCGCGTTGTCGACGATGTCCTTCGTCGGGTACATCGGTGCGCCGCCGACCATCGGGTTCGATGCGCTGCTGCCGCTCATGCCCATGCCGCCCGTGCAAGCGCCGAGCAGGACCGAAACACCGACTGCAATCATGAGTTTTTTCATGGAAGGCTCCTGGAAAGAATGGTTCTTGAAGTGCTCTGTGGAAACCGCCAACAGCTCGGAGGCGCGAAGCGCTTGAGAGCAATACGGCGCGGATGCGCGATTGGATTCGCGGACGAAGCCGCGTCGGCTTTGCACCACAGCGATTCATGCAGCGCTTGCGCATCGTTGGCGTGCTCGCCAAAATCCGCCCTTCGTTTTTCAGCAACCGTTTTTCCCTCTCGCCTGGCGACGACCAACCTCCCGGGCGACAACTCCATTCAATGAACCGTTTTCTGAACACCTGATCCGCACACCGACCGCCCCGGCCGGATGTGCATCCATGCATCCGCCGAGGCCCATCGACAAAGGCCCCGCGCAGCCATTCGCCGGGGCCTTTTTGTTTTTGGAGTGTGCGCACATGAGTGCTCAACGAAAGGCCCGCGACGACGAGAAACGTCTGGGCCGGTTTTACTTTTCGGTGCCGGCAACGGCACCGCGCAATCCCGTGGTGGCCGCGATGGCACGCCGCGAATCGAGCCAGGGTGCCGGGCGTCACTTGCGCACGCACCGCGCCGAGCGGCGCGCGCAGAAGGTCGCGCTGCAGAAGGCTGCACGCAGCCTCGGACGGGAGGACTGACATGCGCGAAGACATGGACAAGGTCATCGTCGAACGGCCGCGTCGCGGCGGCGGTGTGCAGGGCGACGGGCGCAACTGGCGCAACAGCAAGGAGCGCGGTTCGCACCTGGGCATGCAGCGTGGCTACAGCCACCCGAAGCGGCTCAACGAAAACCTCGCGCCGCTCAAGCGCTGGCTGCACAAGCAGGTGCACCGGCCGTGGGACAAGGTGTACGCCGAACTGTGCAGCGGCATCGACCGCCGCAGCACGGTGCAGGCGCACATCTTTCAGCACATCGACGACTTCGTCGTGCGCAAGGCCGAGTTCCACGAGGGCGAGGTGTGGGTGCCGCCGCGTCGGTGGGGGAACCGTCTTCGCGTGCCGTTGAGCGATGCGCCGGACGTCGAGCTGTTCGTGCATCCGGTCACCGGCATCCTGCTGCCCAACCGGCGGTTGCGCGAGGCGCGTGCGGCGCAGAAGGCAGGCCGCAAAACCTGGGCCGAAAAGCGTGGCGATACGCCCTGTGCGGCCTACCACGTGATCGACGAGACCACGCAATGGCACCGTGTCGACGGATGCTGGTTCGAGGTCACGCTGGTGCAGTTTCCCGAAAGAGCGGACGCGGCGCAGTCGGAGGAGAAACGCTACGACGTGCTGCGTCGCAGCCTCGTCACGCGCAGCGGTGCCGCTCAGCGCCACGCGCCCAGCCTGCCCACCCATTTCGGCATGTACGGACGCCACGATGTCTACGCGGCTGCCAAGCGGCAGCTGAGTCGCCGGGCCGTGCAGGCGCGCCTCGGCGGCGACGCTTGAGCGGTGCGGTTCCGGTCTTCCGCGCGCTCAAGACGGGCGTGCCGATGCCGGAGCCCGCGGCAGCACAAGAAACGCGATCGTGCCCGCGGCCAGCATCCCAGCGACCGTGAGAAACACCGCGCGGAACGGTTCGACGCCGTGGGCCACGCCCCACGATGCGGCCACGCCTGTCGTCCATTGCGTGAGCGACACGCCGAGGAACATCGCCATGTTGAGCAGCGCCATGGCGCGCCCGGTCATGGCCGCCGGGTAGGCGTTCCTGGTGTACGCGTACTGCAGCACGCCGTAGCCCGAGAGAAGGCCGTAGACGATCGGCAGGCCGATGTCCACTGCGCGCGAATGCGCGAGCCCCATCGCGCCGAACATCAGCGCGCCGGCGGATGCGCAGCCCATCATCCAGTGCGCGCGCCGTGCGGGGCCCGGGTCCAGGCGGCCGAACAGCGCCGGGCTGATCATGCCGGCGATGGTCATGACCAGCGCCACATTGCCGCTTGCGACGAGCGACAGGCCATGGCGCTCGTGCAGCACCGGTCCGAGCCACAGGCCGCGCAAGGTGATGAAGGCTGCATACGACACGCACGCGAAGCACAGCAGCCCCAGGGTGTGCGGCATCGCGAACAGCGGCAGCAGCTCGCGCACCGCCTTGCGCAGGGACTGGCGTTCGGCCGGTGCTGCCTGCGCGGTCGCGTGATCCACCGCGCGCGCCGGTTCGCGCACGCGCCAGAAGATGACGACCCACGAGAGCACTGCGAACGCGGCCAGCACAGCGTAGCCGGCGCGCCATGACGAGGCTTCGATCAGCAGCGCCAGCGGCGTGCCGGTGAACAGGATGCCCAGCCCCGCGAGGCTCATCACCAGCCCCGACATCGCGGTGAAGCGCGAGGCATCGAAATGCCGCGCGATGAACACCGTGCAGGCCAGGAACGCCGGTGCGCAGCCGACGCCGATCAGCGCCTGCCCCAGCAGCAGCGCGTGGAAGCTCGATGCCACCGCGCACAACGCGGCGCCCGCGATGGCCAGCGGAAAGGCGGTGAGCACCGTGCGGCGCACGCCGAACATGTCGATCGACACGCCCATCGCGAGCTGCATGATGCCGAACATGAAGTGAAAGGTGCCTGCCCACGTGCCGAGTTGCTGGGGTGTCAGGCCGAAGTGGCCGGCGAGCGGCGTGGCCATCATGGCGCCGACGGTGCGGAAGGCCTGGCTCAGCGCGAAGGCCGAGGCCAATGCCACGAGCATGGCGGCCGCCGAGGTCGACCAGCGCGGCGGGGACGGCGATGCCGCGTTCGTGTTCATCGAGAGGGGAAGGATCCGAAAGAAGGGAGAGCGGCGTGAATGCTACCGGCACGCTGCCCCAGATGCAGAACGGCGCCCTCGGGCGCCGTTCGTTCGCTCAAGCCCCGGCAGGGTGCCGGGGTCGCAGGTCAGGCTTCGCCCTTGACCTTCAGGCGCCATGCATGCAGCAGCGGTTCGGTGTAGCCGCTGGGCTGCTCGATGCCCTTGAAGACCAGTTCCTGCGCGGCCTTGTAGGCGGCCGAGGTCGCGAAGTTGCCGGCCATCGGCTGGTACAGCGGGTCGCCCGCGTTCTGTTCGTCGACCACCTTGGCCATGCGCTGGAAGGTCTCGTCGACCTGCGCCTTGGTCACCACGCCATGCAGCAGCCAGTTGGCGATGTGCTGGCTCGAGATGCGCAGCGTGGCGCGGTCTTCCATCAGGCCGACGTTGTGGATGTCGGGCACCTTCGAGCAGCCCACGCCCTGGTCGACCCAGCGCACCACGTAGCCGAGGATGCCCTGCACGTTGTTGTCGATTTCCTGCTGGCGTTCTTCGGGCGTCCACCGGGCAACGGCTGCGATCGGCACCTGCAGCAGCGCATTGAGGATGTTGTCGCGCTCGCCGTCGGCGTCGATCTTTTCAAGCTCCTGCTGCACCGCGGTCACGCTCACCTGGTGGTAGTGCAGCGCATGCAGCGTAGCGGCGGTGGGCGAGGGCACCCAGGCGGTGTTGGCGCCGGCCTTGGGGTGGCCGATCTTCTGCTCGAGCATCGCGGCCATCAGGTCGGGCATGGCCCACATGCCCTTGCCGATCTGCGCCTTGCCGCGCAGGCCGCACGACAGGCCGACCAGCACATTGTTCTTTTCGTAGGCGCCGATCCACGCGCTCGACTTCATGTCGCCCTTGCGGATCATCGGGCCGCCCTGCATGGCGGTGTGCATCTCGTCGCCGGTGCGGTCGAGAAAACCGGTGTTGATGAAGGCCACGCGCGCGGCGGCCTCGGCGATGCAGGCCTTGAGGTTGACGCTGGTGCGGCGCTCCTCGTCCATGATGCCGAGCTTCACGGTGTTGGCGGGCAGGCCGAGCAGCTGCTCGACGCGGCCGAACAGCTCGCTCGCGAAGGCCACTTCGGCCGGGCCGTGCATCTTGGGCTTCACGATGTAGATGCTGCCGGTGCGCGAGTTGCCCTTGCGCTTCAGGTCGATGGTGGCGATGGTGGTGGTCACCACGGCATCGAGGATGCCTTCGGGGATTTCCTTGCCGCCCGCGTAGAGCACGGCGGGGTTGGTCATCAGGTGGCCCACATTGCGCAGGAACATCAGCGAGCGGCCGTGCAGCTTGACGGGCTGGCCGTCGGCGCCGGTGTATTCGCGGTCGGCGTTGAGGCCGCGCGTGAAGGTCTTGCCGCCCTTGGCGACTTCTTCCGTCAGCGTGCCTTCGACGATGCCGAGCCAGTTCGCGTACGCGACCACCTTGTCGGCGGCGTCGACCACGGCCACCGAGTCTTCGAGGTCCAGGATGGTCGAGAGCGCGGCTTCGAGCACCAGGTCGCTCACGCCGGCCGCGTCGGCCTTGCCGATGGCGGTGTTGCGGTCGATGCAGATGTCGAGGTGGATGCCGTTGTGCTTCAGCAGCACGGAAGACGGTGCCGCCGCATCGCCCTGGTAGCCGATGAACTGCGCGGGGTCGGCCAGGCCGGTGCTGCTGCTTTGCAGTGCGACGACCAGCTTGCCGTCCTTCACGCTGTAGCCGGTGGCGTTCTTGTGCGAGCCGTTGGCCAGCGGCGCGGCCTGGTCGAGCACGTTGCGCGCGAACTCGATGACCTTGGCGCCACGCACGGGGTTGTAGCCCTTGCCCTTTTCGGCGCCGCCGGCTTCGGAGATGGCATCGGTGCCGTAGAGCGCGTCGTACAGCGAACCCCAGCGCGCGTTGGCGGCGTTGAGCGCGTAGCGCGCGTTCAGGATCGGCACCACCAGCTGCGGGCCGGCCTGCAGTGCGAGTTCGGAGTCGACGTTCGCGGTCGTTGCCTTCACGCCCTTGGGCTGCGGCAGCAGGTAGCCGATCTTTTCGAGGAAGGCGCGGTAAGCCGGCATGTCGGCGATCGGGCCGGGGTTCTTCTTGTGCCAGGTGTCCAGCTCGGTCTGCAGGCGGTCGCGCTCGGCGAGCAGGGCGATGTTCTTCGGTGCGAGGTCGCTGACGATGGCGTCGAAGCCTTTCCAGAAGACGTCGCTGGCCACGCCGCTGGCGGGCAGGACTTTTTCTTCGATGAAGCGGTGGAGCTCGGTCGCAACCTCGAGGCCGTGGGTGGTGGTGCGGGCGGTCATGGGTTTCTCTCCTTGGGAACGCAATACGGAAATCAAAAGACGAAGGATGTCAGAGGCAGGTGCACGAACTTTATTCGATACTTTGCTGACGAGTAAGAGCCGAAATCGGGATTTATCTGTGACAAAAATGAATGTAATTGCCTGGGTTGCGTCTTTCTGCTCAAAGGGTAGGCACTGATAGGTGCGCGGCGCAAACGCGGGATATATTTAACTTCTTAAATAATCCGACCCTGCCGCAATGATCCTCCTGGCTTCCAACGAAAACCCGCTCGGCATGCCCGAGTCGGCCCGCCGCGCCGCCGCAGCCGCCCTCGAGGGCGCCGGCAACTATCCCGACAGCAACGGCACGGCGCTCAAGAATGCGCTCGCCGCCCGGCTCGACGTGCCGCCCGAGTGGCTCACGCTCGGCAGCGGGTCGAGCGAAATCCTCGAACTCGCGGCGCAGGTGAGCCTGAAGCCGGGCGAGGGCGTCGTCTACTCGCAGTACGGCTTCATCGTCTACGCGCAGGCCACGGCGCATGCCCATGCGCGCGCCACCGTCGTGCCGTCGCGCGACTTCGGGCACGACCTCGACGCGATGCGCGCCGCCATCGGCGACGACACGAAACTGGTCTTCGTCGCCAACCCGAACAACCCCACCGGCACCTTCATCGATGCTGCGCCGCTGCTGGCCTTTCTGCAATCGGTGCCCGCACACGTGACGGTGCTGCTCGACGAGGCCTACACCGAGTACCTCTCGCCCGCGCAGCGCTACAACAGCATCGAATGGGTGCGGCGCCTGCCCAACCTGATCGTGGCGCGCACCTTCTCCAAGGCCTTCGGCCTGGCCGGGCTGCGCATCGGCTATGGCGTGTCGCAGCCGGCGCTGACGGCGCGCATGAACGCGCAGCGCCCGCGCTTCAACGTGACGACGCCGGCCCAGGCGGCGGCGGTGGCGGCGCTGGGCGATGCCGACTTCCTCGCACGCACCTATGAACTCAACACGGCCGGACGCGACCAGCTCGCCGCGGGCTTCGCCGAACTGGGCCTCACGTACATCCCCTCGTCGGGCAACTTCCTGATGGTGCAGGTCGGCGATGCCCAGGCCGTGCATGCACGCCTGCTGGCCGCCGGCATCGAGGTCTCGCTGCTCGGGCCCTACGGCCTGCCGCAATGGCTGCGCGTGAGCGTCGGCCTGCCCGAACAGAACCAGGCCGTGCTCGCTGCGCTGCGCTGACCCCGCATTTCTCCCTCCCCTCCCGGGGGAGGGCGGGGTGGGGGCACGACGGCGATCGATGCGCCGCAGCCTGTTCAAAGGCCGCTTGCCCCCATCCCAGCCTTCCCCCGGAAGGGGAAGGAGCAAGAAAGAAGGCCGTCACACCTGCCCGCTGAGCTCCCGCGCCGCAGCGCGCACGGGCTCGATGTAGCCCTCGTCGTAGCGGTGCGTCGGCATCGTCAGCGTGACCGCCGCGGCGAGGCTGCCGTCCGCATGGAACACCGGCGCCGAGATGCCCGCCAGTTCGGCCGTGCGGTCGCCTACCAGTGCGCAGCAGCCCTGCGCGCGGATCGCGTCGTACAGCTTGCGTTCCTTGGCGCCGCGCGGCCGCTCGGCCTCGGGTCCGAAGGCGATCAGCACGCGCGCACCCGCACCGCGGTCGTTGGGCAGCAGGTCGCCCGCCCGCACATGGTCACGCACCACATGTGATGAATCGACCCGGAACTGGCACAGCCGCACCCAGCTGTCGCCCTGCTCTTGCCGCACGTGGTACGCCGCGCTCTCGCCGGTGGTGGCGGCCAGCGCGCGCAGCACCGGCAGCACGATGCGGTCGAGCGACTGCGACGCCGCATAGAGCCCGTGCAGCCGCGCGATCTCCATGCCCAGCGCATAGCGCCCATCGTCCTGCCGGCGGATCAGCCGTGCATGTTCGAGCGAAGCCAGCAGCCGCAACACCGTGCTCTTGTAGAGCTGCGTGCGCTCGGCGAACTGCGCAAGCGTCAGCGCTTCGTCGCCTGGCTGGAACGCCGAGAGCAAGCTCAGCGCGCGGTCGACCGCGGCGGCACCGCCGGGAGCGGCATTGAGGTCGGAAACCGATTCGGTCTGGGCTTTGCGGGGCATGGCGTGACTTGACAGTGAAAGTCGATCGGCGGTTTAATTCTGTTTGGCGGAATTTAGTTCTGTTAGATAGAACTGTCAAGCGATCAACATCCGATCGCTTCAAGGAGACGAATTCGATGACACCCCCCGACGTCCTCATCAGCGAGGTCGGTCCGCGCGACGGCCTGCAATCGGTCAAGGCCACCATGCCGACCGCCGACAAGCTGCGCTGGATCGACGCGCTCTACGCTGCCGGCGTGCGCGAGATCGAGGTCGCTTCGTTCGTGCCCGCGAAGCTGCTGCCGCAGATGGCCGACGCCGCCGAGGTGGTGCGCCATGCGATCACGCTGCCCGGCCTCACCGTGATGGCGCTGGTGCCCAACCGCAAGGGCGCGCAGGCCGCGCTCGAAGCCGGCGTGCACAAGCTCACGATGCCGGTCTCGGCCAGCGTGGCGCACTCGCTCGCCAACGTACGCAAGACGCCGGCCGAGATGGTCGAGGAGGTGCGCGCCATCTCCGAACTGCGCCGCGCCATCGCGCCGCGGGTGTTGCTCGAAGCGGGCATCTCCACCGCCTTCGGCTGCACGCTGCAGGGGCTGGTGCCGGAGGACGACGTGATCCGCCTCGCCGCGCAATGCGTCGAGGCCGGCGCCGAYGAGTCGGGCCTTTCCGACACCGTGGGCTATGCCAATCCCGCGCAGGTGCGCCGCCTCTTCAAGCGCCTGCGTGCAGAAATCGGCCAGCACGCGGGTGCGGCCCACATGCACAACACCCGCGGCCTCGGCATCGCGAACTGCCTCGCCGCCTGGGACGAGGGCGTGCGCACCTTCGACGCCTCGCTCGGCGGTCTCGGCGGCTGCCCCTACGCGCCCGGCGCCTCGGGCAATGCCGTCACCGAAGACCTCGTCTTCATGTTCGAGGCCATGGGCGTTCGCACCGGCATCGACATCGGGAAACTCATTGCGGCGCGCGCGCCGCTCATGGCCGGCCTGCCCGGCGAACCGGTCTACGGCATGACGCCCGAAGCCGGCCTGCCCAGAGGTTTTGTTCAGGGCTTTGTCCAGGAAACCAACGCACATGTCTGAAGCCAACCCACTTCCCTACGCCGGCGTCCGCGTCGTCGAATTCACCCACATGGTGATGGGCCCGACCTGCGGACTGCTGCTGGCCGACCTCGGCGCCGAGGTCATCAAGGTCGAGCCCATCGAGGGCGACAGCACGCGCCGCCTGCTCGGTTCGGGCTCGGGTTTTTTCCCGACCTTCAACCGCAACAAGAAGAGCATTGCGCTCGACCTCAAGAAGCCCGAAGGCGTGGAGGCCGCGCTGCGCCTGATCGCCACCGCCGACATCGTGAGCGAGAACTTCAAGCCCGGCACCATGAAGAAGCTGGGGCTCGACTACGACACGCTGGCCAAGCTCAACCCGCGCCTCATCTACGTGAGCCACAAGGGCTTCCTGCCCGGCCCGTACGACCACCGCACCGCGCTCGACGAGGTGGTGCAGATGATGGGCGGCCTCGCCTACATGACCGGCCGCTCCGGCGACCCGCTGCGCGCGGGCACCAGCGTGAACGACATCATGGGCGGCATGTTCGGCGCCATCGGCGCGATGGCCGCGCTGCGCCAGCGCGATGCCACGGGCAAGGGCTGCGAGGTGCAGGCCGCGCTGTTCGAGAACAACGTGTTCCTGGTCGCGCAGCACATGATGCAGTTCGCCGCCACCGGCAAGGCCGCCGACCCGATGCCGAGCCGCATCTCGGCCTGGGCGGTGTACGACGTGTTTACCGTGAAGGACGGCGAGCAGATCTTCCTCGCGGCGGTGAGCGACAAGCAGTGGGCCATCTTCTGCAAGGCCTTCGGCCTCGAAGAGATGCTGGCCGATCCGCGCCTGAAGACCAACAACGACCGCGTGCGTGCGCGCGACTGGATGATGCCGATCCTGCGCTCGCACCTCGCGGGCCACAGCGCGGCCGAGCTCGCCGCGGTGTTCGAGAAGAACGAGCTGCCTTTCGCGCCCATCACCAAGCCGCAGGAGCTGTTTGACGATCCGCACCTCAACGCCACCGGCGGCCTCGCGCCGGTGCGCATGAACGACGGCAGCGAGGCCAGGGTGCCGCTGATGCCCTTCACGCTCGGCGGCGAGCGCCCCGGCATCCGCCTGCAGCCGCCGCATATCGGCGAGCACAGCAACGCGCTGCTGAAAGAAGTGGGCTACAGCGACGCGGAAATCGCCGTGCTCAGGACGCACGGCATCACGACAGGCGACTGATCCCCGGCGGCGGGCGATATAGTTCCCGCCCCATGGACCGCCTGAAGCAACTCGAATCCTTCGTCTCGGTGGCGACCCGCGGCGGTCTCACGGCCGCGGCCAAGGCCGAGGGCGTGGCGCCCGCGATCATGGGGCGGCGGCTCGACGCGCTCGAGGAGCGGCTGGGCGTCAAGCTGCTGGTGCGCACCACGCGCCGCATCACGCTCACGCACGAGGGCAGCGCCTTTCTCGAGGACTGCCAGCGCTTGCTGGCCGAGTTCGCCAACGCCGAGGCCAGCGTGAGTGCCGGCGGCGTCAAGGCCAGCGGCCATCTGCGCGTCACTGCGCCGGCCGGCTTCGGGCGCCGCCACGTCGCGCCGCTGGTGCCGCGCTTTCATGCGATGCATCCCGAGGTGACGATCTCGCTCAACCTCAGCGACCGCGTGGTCGACGTCACCGGCGAAAGCTTCGACTGCGCAGTGCGCGTGGGCGACCTGCCCGACTCTTCATTGGTGAGCGTACGGCTCGCGGACAACCGCCGCCGCTGCGTGGCGACACCCGAGTTCCTGCGCCGCCACGGCACGCCGAAGCACCCGGGCGAGCTGTCGCGCTTTGCCTGCCTGACGCTGTCGAGCGATGCCTCGCAGACGCGCGGTTGGGCCTTTCGCATTACGGCCGAAGGCGGTACCCAGGAGCTGATCCACCTGCGCCCCAGCGGCCCGCTCGACTGCTCCGATGGACAGGTGCTGCACGACTGGTGCCTGGCCGGCCACGGCATCGCCTGGCGCAGCACCTGGGAGGTCGAGGCCGAGATCGACGCCGGCCTGCTCGTGCCGCTGCTCGACGATTTCGCCGCACCGCCCAATGGCATCTATGCGGTGTTCGCGGGCGCCAAGCACCTGCCGCTGCGGGTGCGACTGTGGCTCGATTTCCTCAAGGATCAATACGGACGGCCTGAATTCTGGGGAGGCATGCCTTAAGGCGCACCGGCGGCGTCACAATCTGTTTGCATTTGCAACCCGTTCCGGAAGAAAGCCATCGATGACCCTCGAAGCCATCCTCGCCTACGTGCATTTGCTCGCCATCCTCACGATGGTCGTGTTCATCTCCAGTGAAGCCGCGCTGTGCCGCGTCCAGTGGCTCAACGCCGCGGTGGTCGAGCGGCTCGCCAAGGTCGACATGGTCTACGGCATCGCCGCCATCGCGGTGCTCGCCACCGGCATCGCGCGCACCTGGTGGGGCGTGAAGGGCACGGCCTGGTACTGGACCAACCCGCTGCTGCATGTGAAGCTGGGGCTGTTCATCATCGTCGGCGTGCTTTCGATCTTCCCGACGCTGACCTACTTCCGCTGGCGCAAGACGCTGCGTTCGACAGGCAAGCTGCCGGTGGAAGAAGACATCAAGAAGACGCGCAAGCTGGTGATGGTGCAGGCCCACCTGATCGCGCTGATTCCGCTGGTGGCCGTGTTCCTCGCACGCGGCTTCGGCAAGTAAGCCGGCATGGGACCCGCCGGCATCCAGCTCCTGTTTGCCGGCACGATCTTCAGCAGCGCGTTCCTGCTGTTCCTGGTCCAGCCGCTCATTGCCAAGCAGATCCTGCCGTGGTTCGGCGGCTCGGCCGCCGTGTGGTCGATCTGCATGGTGTTCTTCCAGGTCGTGCTGCTCGCGGGCTATGCGTATTCGGACTGGATCACGCGCCGTCTTCGCGTGCGCGCCCAGGCGGCGCTGCACGTCGCGCTGCTGCTCGCGAGCCTCGCCTTCCTGCCGATCGTGACCAGCGCACGCTGGAAGCCGACTGGCGCCGAAGACCCGACCTGGTGGATCCTCGGCCTGCTGCTCGGCACCATCGGCCTGCCGTACTTCCTGCTTTCGACCACCGGACCGCTGGTGCAGTCGTGGGTGGCGCGCACGCCCTGGGGCGCGCAGGTGTACCGGTACTTCTCGCTGTCGAACCTGGCGTCGCTGCTCTCGCTGTTGAGCTATCCGGTGCTGATCGAGCCGCGCAGCGCGCTGCTGCAGCAGGCGCACGGCTGGTCGTGGGGCTACGGCGCGTTCGTGGCGCTGTGCAGCGGCACCACGCTGTATGTGGCGCGCCGCTGGGCCGATGCGGTGCCACTGCCGCAAGCTTCAGGCAGCGCGGCTGCCGCAGCCGTCGCCCCTGAAAAAAAACCGCCGCGTGCAGCCGACTACCTGCTGTGGCTCGCGCTGCCTGCGCTGGGCTCGTGGCTGTTGCTGGCGGTGACCAACCACATCACCCAGAACGTGGCGGCCGTTCCCTTTCTCTGGGTGCTGCCGCTCTCGCTCTATCTGCTGACCTTCGTGCTGTGCTTCGAGAGCGATCGCTGGTACCGGCGTGGCGTGTTCCTGCCGCTCGCGGCCGTGATGCTGCTGCTGTGTTCCTTCGGCCTGCAGGACAGCATCGGCGCCAACGTCAAGACCGCGCTGCCGATCTATGCGGCCGGCCTGTTCGCGCTGTGCATGTTCCTGCACGGCGAAATGGCCCGGTTGCGGCCGGGCGCGCGCTATCTGACGCGCTTCTACCTGATGCTGTCGCTCGGCGGTGCGCTGGGTGGCGTGACGGTGGGGCTGGTCGCGCCGCTGGTGCTGCCCGCCTATTACGAGCTGGGCATCGGTCTCGTGCTGACGGCGCTGGTGGCTGCGGCCGTGCTGCGCAGCAGGCGCTGGCTGCTGGCGGCCAGCGTGGCGGTCGCGGGCTGCTGCGCCTGGTTCCTGTCGCTGCAGGTGCGCGACGACACGGCCGATGCGCGCACCCTGCGGCGCAATTTCTACGGCACGCTGGTCACGCTCGACACGCGACGCGACGACCCGGCCGACGACGTGCGCCAGATGTACCACGGCTCGGTCAAGCACGGCGAGCAGTTCCTCGCGCCGGCACGGCGCAGCGAGCCCACCTCCTACTACGGCCGCACCTCAGGCATCGGCCGCACGATCGCTGCCGCCCCTGCGGGGCCGCGCCGTGTCGGCCTGATCGGACTGGGCGCGGGAACGCTCGCGGGCTACGGCCGGGCCGGCGACGTCTACCGCGTCTACGAGATCAACCCGCAGGTGTTCGAGCTGGCCGACACCGAGTTCAGCTTCCTGCGCGACAGCCCCGCCAGGATCGAGCGGGTGCTGGGCGACGCGCGGCTGGCCCTGGAAGGCGAGCCGGCGCAGGGCTTCGACGTGCTGGCGGTCGATGCCTTCTCGGGCGACTCGGTGCCTATCCACCTGATCACCGCCGAGGCGATGGATGTCTACCTGCGGCATCTGCGGTCCGGCGGCATCGTGGCCTTCCATGTGACCAACCGCTTCCTGGCGCTGGCGCCGGTGGTCGCGAAGATCGCCGAGTCCAAGGGCCTGCATGCGGTGCTGGTGCACGACGACACCTCCGACACCGCGTGGCTGCGCGACACCGACTGGGTGCTGGTCGCGCGCGATGCGCAAACCCTGGCGCGCGAGCCGATAGGTGCTGCGGCATCCGCCATTGCGCCGGTGGCCGGCATGCGGCCCTGGACCGACGACTTCAACAACCTGCTGAGCGTGCTGAAGTAGCCGGCGTCGCGGCCATGAAAAAGGCCCGCACGCGGCGGGCCCTGTTTGCGCAGGCTGAAGCGCAGCGCGGCTTCAGGCCTTGGCGTCCTTTTCGCACTTCTTCATGAAGCTGCCCTTGGCGGCGCCGGCCAGCGGCTTGCCATTCTTGTCGACGGCCTTGGCTGCGCAAGCGGGCGCTGCGGCCGCCTTGGCGTCTTTTTCGCACTTCTTGATGAAGCTGCCCTTGGCGGCGCCGGCCAGCGGCTTGCCGTTCTTGTCGATGGCCTTGGCTTCGCAGCTCGCGCCGGCGGCGGGAGCCGCCGCGGTGGCGGGCGCTGCAGGGGCTTTTGCCGCAGGAGCGGCGGGCGTGGCAGGCGTGGCTGGAGTGGCTGGCGTGGCAGCGGGAGCGACGACGACAGGCGCCGGGGCTTTGGCCGGGGCCTTGTCTTGTGCCTGTGCGGCGCCGAAGGAGAGACAGGCGCCCAGGGCGACCAGGGAAAGGAACTTCTTCATGGTGATATGTCCTTGCAAGGTGGGTTGTGACAGGTGCCCCGCCCCGGGGCCGACCCTCCTAACGGGCCAAGGTAACGATCGGATGACGATGGTTAACTGTGTCCGGGTTTGCCCCCGGTAAAATTCGCAGATGCTATTGGTCAAACAGGAGCTGCTCGCGGCGCTCGCGAACACGCTCGAATCCCTCTCGCCCGGCGCCGGCTCCAAAGCCGCGTTCGAATCGCCCAAGGTGGCAGCGCATGGCGATTTCGCCAGCACTGCCGCCATGCAGCTCGCCAAACCGCTGGGCCGCAAGCCCCGCGAACTGGCCGAGCAACTGAGCGCCGCGCTGCTCGCCACCCCCGCTTTCGGCCAATGGGTCGAAGCCATCGAGATCGCCGGCCCCGGTTTTCTCAACATCCGCCTCAAGACCGCCGCCAAGCAGCAGATCGTGCGCGAAGTGCTGTCCGCCGGCGACGCCTTCGGGCAGCAGCCCGCCACCGGCGAGAAGGTGCTGGTCGAGTTCGTCTCGGCCAACCCGACCGGCCCGCTGCACGTGGGCCATGGCCGGCAGGCTGCGCTGGGCGACGCCATCTGCAACCTGCGCGCTTCCCAGGGCGACACCGTCTGGCGCGAGTTCTATTACAACGACGCCGGCGTGCAGATCCAGACGCTGGCCAACAGCACGCAGCTGCGCGCCCGCGGCTTCAAGCCCGGCGACCCCGAGTGGCCGAGCGGCGAAAAGGCGCCCGCCTACAACGGCGACTACATCGCCGACATCGCCGAAGACTTCAAGCAGAAGAAGACCGTCAAGTCGGACGACCGCGAGTACACCGCGAGCGGCGACATCGGCGACCTCGACGCGATCCGCGAATTCGCGGTGGCCTACCTGCGCCGCGAGCAGGACCTGGACCTGCAGGCCTTCCGCGTCCGCTTCGACAACTATTACCTCGAATCCAGCCTCTACACCAGCGGCCGTGTCGAGGCCGCGGTGCAGAAGCTCGTGGCCGCCGGCAAGACCTATGAGCAGGACGGCGCGCTGTGGCTCAAGTCGACCGACTACGGCGACGACAAGGACCGCGTGATGAAGAAGCAGGACGGTACGTACACGTACTTCGTGCCCGACGTCGCGTATCACATCGCCAAGTGGGAGCGCGGCTTCCACAAGGTGGTCAACATCCAGGGCACCGACCACCACGGCACCATCGCGCGCGTGCGCGCCGGCCTGCAGGCGGCTGGCGAGGGCATCCCCGAGGGCTACCCCGACTACGTGCTGCACACCATGGTGCGCGTGATGAAGGGCGGCGAAGAGGTCAAGATCAGCAAGCGCGCCGGCAGCTACGTCACGCTGCGCGATCTGATCGAGTGGACCAGCACGGACGCCGTGCGCTTCTTCCTGCTGAGCCGCAAGCCCGATACCGAATTTCTCTTCGATATTGATCTGGCGTTGGCTCAGAACAACGACAACCCGGTCTACTACGTGCAGATGGCGCACGCGCGCATCTGCAAGATGCTGCGCGATTGGGGTGGCGAAGTCGCATCGTTGAGCACGAGCGATCTGTCCTCATTGGAGGCGCCACAGGCACAGACCCTCATGCTGCAGCTTGCCAAGTATCCCGAGATGCTGACAGCAGCAGCGAAGGATTTTGCGCCGCACGACGTGACCTTCTACCTGCGCGAGCTGGCGTCCAATCTGCACAGTTACTACGACGCGGAACGCGTGCTTGTTGACGACGAAACGCTCAAAAAAGCCCGCCTTTCGCTTGTCGCAGCCTGTGCGCAGGTGCTGCACAATGGCCTCGCGATTCTCGGCGTCAGTGCGCCGAGCAAGATGTGAACCTCACCATGAAGAAGACAACCAGACAACGCGGCAACATCGTCATCGGCCTGATCATCGGGCTGGTGCTCGGCCTGGGGGTCGCGCTGGGCATCGCGGTCTACGTGACCAAGGTGCCGATCCCGTTCGTGACCAAGACGCAGAAGGGCGGCGCCGAGCAGGACGAAGCCGAAGCCCGCAAGAACCGCGATTGGGACCCCAACGCACCGCTCGCCGGCAAGGCCGGCGCAGCCAGGCCCACGCCGCCGGCCGCGGCCGGTCCGGTCAACCCGGTCACCGGCGAGCCGGCCACCAACACCGCCGTCGCACCCGGCACGCCGCCGCCGCCCCCGGCGACCGCACCGGTGCCCGTGGTGGTCGCGCCCAAGCCGACGCGCGCCGCGCCGGTGCCGGCCGAAGCCAGTGCGCTGCCGCCATCGAACGATCCGCTGGGTGACCTCGCCCGGGCGCGTGCGGGCATCGGCGCCGGCTCGGGCTCGGGCTCAGGCAGCACGACCACGGCGTCCGCCGCGCCGAGCAGCAGCAACAGCAATGCGGCGGCATCCTCCGGTTCCGACCCGTTCATGTACTTCGTGCAGGCCGGCGCCTTCCGCACCACCGACGACGCCGAGGCCCAACGCGCCAAGCTGTCGCTGATGGGCGTGGAGGCCAAGGTCACCGAGCGCGAGCAGGCCGGCCGCACGGTCTACCGTGTCCGTGCCGGCCCGTTCAACAAGAAGGACGAGGCCGACCGGCTCAAGGAGCGGCTCGACGGCGGCGGCCTGGAGTCGGCCCTGGTCCGCGTGCAGCGCTGAGCAAGCAACTGCCACGAATAGCCTTTAAGCTTCGCCGCGCGGCGTTTGCCGCCACCATCCATCGCCTTGGGCGCGCCGTGTGCACTGTGCATCGGGGGAACTCCCCGCCGCGCGCCGGCTCAGTCTGCCGTACAACAGGAGAATTCTTTCAATGAAACGTCGTGACTTTTCGCTGGCCGCCACTTCGCTCGGGCTGCTTTCGCTGGCCGCCAACCCGGCCCGCGCCCAGGCGCTCGCGCCCAAGGCCGGCTCCCAGTACCTCGTGCTCGACAAGCGCGTGCCGGTCGATGCCCCGGCCGGCAAGATCGAAGTGGTCGAGTTCTTCTCGTACAACTGCCCGCACTGCAACGACTTCGAGCCGGCGCTCGAGGCCTGGGCCAAGGCGGCCCCGAAGGAAGTGGCCTTCCGCCGCATTCCGGTGCCGTTCGTGGGCAACGACGTCGAAGCCAAGCAGCGCCTGTACTACGCGCTCGAAGCGATGGGCAAGGTCGACGAATTCCAGCCCAAGGTCTTCAACGCGATCCACAAGCAGCGCCAGAACGTGAACGGCGATGCCAACATCATTGCCTGGGCCGCGGCCAACGGCCTCGACGGCGCCAAGTTCAAGGAAGTCTTCACCTCGTTCGGCGTGGCCAGCAAGGCCAAGCGCGCCTCGCAGATGACCGATGCCTACAAGGTGGCCGGGGTGCCGGCGATGGCCGTTGCCGGCCGCTGGTACGTGGATGGCGAAACCGCTGGCAACATGACCAACGTGCTCCAGGTCGTCACCTACCTGATCGGCGAAGCAAAGAAGGGTTAACCCCCGGGCTGCGCGGCACTTCGTGTCCGCTGCGCCTACCCCCTTGCAGGGGGCGACACCTGCGGCCCGGCGAAGCCGGTTTCGCGGTGTCTCCCCTGAGGGACACCCGGCCCGCCTTGGCGGGCTTTTTCATCCGCGCTGGTGGGCTGGTGCAATCCGCCGCATACAATGGTTCAGAGCAAGTTTCGTGCCTCTATGACATTGCATTCTTACCCTACCACTCCCCCCCTCATTCGTCGCATCGGCCACCTGGCCATCGGCGCGCTGTTGCTGGCCGGCCTCGCCTCGGGCGCCCTGGCCGAGACGGCCGACCGCACCAAGCCGATGAACATCGAGTCCGACTCGATGCGCTACGACGACTTGAAACAGACCAGCGTGTTCACCGGCAACGTGCTGGTCACGAAGGGCACGATCATCATCCGCGGCGCGCGCCTCGACGTGCGCCAGGATGCCGAGGGCTACCAGTACGGGGTGGTCACGGCGGCGCCGGGCAAGCGGGCCTATTACAAGCAGAAACGCAATGCGCCCGACGAGTGGATCGAGGGCGAGTCCGAAGTCATCGAGTACGACAGCCGCGCCGACAACGTCAAGTTCATCCGCAATGCCGTCATGCGCCGCCTGCTGGGCGCCACGCCGAACGACGAAAGCACCGGCGCACTGATCGTCTACGACCAGAGCAACGACACCTACACGGTCAACGGCTCCACCGTGCCGCCGAACACCGCCGTGAACGCGGCGAATCCGGGCGGACGCGTCAGGACCATCCTCACCCCCAAGGCGGCCGCCGCACCGAAGCCCGGCGCCTCCGCCCCGGCGGGCGCGAAACCTGCCGCGGCCCCGGCCCCCACACCCGCGCCTGGCACCGGCCTGCGCTCGACCACCACGCTCAGTGGAGAGGGAGAAGGGCACAAGTGATCGAAACCGCCGGAATCCAGGAAGCCAACAACGTCCCGGGCAGCCGCCTGGTCGCACGCGGCCTGCAGAAAAGCTATGGCAGCCGCACGGTCGTCAAGGACGTCTCGCTCGACGTGCAGAAGGGCGAAGTCGTCGGTTTGCTCGGCCCCAATGGCGCCGGCAAGACCACCTCGTTCTACATGATCGTCGGGCTGGTGCGTGCCGACGCCGGCGAGATCACCATCGACGGCGAGCCCATCGCCCACATGCCGATCCATCGCCGTGCGCGCATGGGCCTGAGCTACCTGCCGCAGGAAGCCTCGATCTTCCGCAAGCTGACGGTCGAAGAGAACGTGCGGGCCGTGCTCGAGCTGCAGCGCGAACCCGACGAAAGCGGCAAGGTGGTGGCGCTTTCCAAGAAGCACATCGAAGAGCGCCTGTCCGAGCTGCTGGCCGACCTGCGGGTCGACCACCTGCGCGACTCGCCCGCGCTCGCGCTCTCGGGCGGCGAACGCCGCCGCGTCGAGATCGCGCGCGCGCTGGCCACCCAGCCGCGCTTCATCCTGCTGGACGAGCCTTTCGCCGGTATCGACCCGATCGCGGTCATCGAGATCCAGCGGATCATCAGTTTCCTGAAGGAGCGCGGCATCGGCGTGCTCATCACCGACCACAACGTGCGTGAAACGCTGGGCATCTGCGATCACGCGTTCATCATCAGCGACGGGCATGTGCTGGCACAAGGCACACCCTCGGAGATCGTCGACAACGCCGAAGTACGCAGGGTGTACCTGGGCGAGCACTTCCGGATGTAAGGGAGGGTCGCGTTCTCCATGAAGCAAGGGCTGTCCCTTCGCGTCTCGCAGCATCTGGCGCTCACGCCACAGCTGCAGCAGTCGATCCGGCTGCTCCAGCTCTCCACGCTCGAACTGAGCCAGGAGGTCGAGCAGATGCTGGACGAGAACCCGTTCCTCGAACGCACCGCGGAAGAAGCGGCGCGCGAGGAATTCGGGCTCGATGCCGTCGACACACCCGTGCCGCGCGAGGAGGCCGGCGAGAGCGAATTCGCCTCGGCGCCGGCCAGCAGCGCGACGACCGCCTCCACCGACACCGCGGCAACCAGCGACGCCGATGGCGCCACTGCCGACACCACCGAGCGCGAGCCCGACTGGGAAGGCGACGGCACCGTCGACATGGCGCCCGACGACAGCGAGTGGGGCAGCGATGCGCCTGCGCGCCAGAACAACCTCGGCGACGACGAACGTGCCGACGCCACCGAGCTCGCGCGCAGCCAGGAATCGCTGCAATCGTTCCTGCACCGCCAGGCGCTCAGCCTGCGCCTGAACGAGAACGACAGCGCCGCGCTGCGCTTCCTGATCGAATCGCTCAACGACGACGGCTACCTCGAAGACTCGCTGCCCGCGCTGGCCTCGGGCCTTGCGGGCGACGACAACGACCAGTTCGACGAACTCGTGCACCACTTCCAGATGGCGCTCGGCCTGCTGCAGAGCCTGGAGCCCGTCGGCGTCGGCGCGCGCGACCTGGGCGAATGCCTCGGCATCCAGCTGCGCGCACTGGCCAGCGAGGACGAGGCCGAGGAGGCAGCGCTGGTCCGCAAGACCGCCATCGCCATCTGCAAGCAGCCGATGGAGCTGCTCGCGCGGCGCGACTTCAAGCGCCTGGCCACCCTGACGCGCACCAACGAAGAGCTGGTGCGCTCGGCGCTGCAGATCATTGCGCGCCTCGAGCCCAAGCCGGGCCGCCGTTTCGTCGACGTCGAGCGCAACATCGTGATTCCCGACGTGATCGTCACCAAGATCGGCCGCGGCACGAACGTGAAGTTCCGCGTCATGCTCAACCCCGAGGTGATGCCGCGCCTGCGCGTGCACGACATCTACGCCGGTGCGCTCAAGTCGCACAAGGGCGAGGGCAGCCAGGCGCTGTCGCAGCGGCTGCAGGAGGCGCGCTGGTTCATCAAGAACATCCAGCAGCGCTTCGATACCATCCTGCGCGTGAGCAATGCGATCGTCGAGCGTCAGAAGAGCTACTTCGTGCACGGCGAGCTCGCGATGCGGCCGCTGGTGCTGCGCGAAATTGCCGACGAGCTGGGCCTGCACGAATCGACCATCTCGCGCGTGACCACGGCCAAGTACATGTCCACACCGTTCGGCACGGTCGAGCTCAAGTACTTCTTCGGCTCGGCGCTCGGCACCGAGACCGGCGGCAATGCGTCGAGCACCGCGGTGCGCGCGCTGATCAAGCAGTTCGTGAGCTCCGAGAGCATCAAGAAACCGCTGTCCGACAGCCAGATTTCCGAGATGCTGAAGGAGCAGGGCATCGAGTGCGCGCGGCGCACCGTGGCCAAGTACCGCGAAGCCCTGCGCATCGCGCCCGCCAACCTGCGCAAGGCACTGTAGAAAGCCGCCGATGATCCGTCGCCTGCTGTCGTGTTGTGGGCACTGGGTCTTCGTCGTGGCGGCATCGTTGCTGTTCGCAGGCTGCGCCACCCTGCCCGACGAAGCGCCACGCCCGCCCACCAAGGCCCTCGCCGTCTCGGCCGACACGGCCCTCGGCAAGATCGCGCTGGCCTCCCAGCCCGACCCCGACCTCAGCGGCTTCCGCCTGATGCCGGGCGGCGACTTCGCCTTCGACACCCGCATCCAGCTCGCGCGCCGCGCCCAGCGCACGCTCGACGTGCAGTACTACCAGATCGAGAACGACGAGACCGGCCGCTACCTGCTGCGCACCCTGCGCGATGCGGCGCAGCGCGGCGTGCGCGTGCGGCTGCTGATGGACGACCTCTACACCTCGGGCGAAGACGAACTGCTGCTCGGGCTGGCCGCCACGCCGAACGTCGAGCTGCGCCTCTTCAATCCGTTTCCGGCCGGGCGCGGCAGCCTGCTGCGGCGCTTCACCGCCTCGCTCTTCGACTTCAGCCGCGTCAACCGGCGCATGCACAACAAGCTCTTCATCGCCGACGGCGCGATGGCGGTGGCGGGTGGCCGCAACATCGGCAACCAGTACTTCAGGCGCAACTCGGGCCAGAACTTCATCGACCTCGACACCTTCGTGACCGGCGCGCTGATCCCGCGCCTGGGCACCCTGTTCGACCAGTACTGGAACAGCGTCCATGTGCGGCCGATCCAGTCGGTGGTGGCGAGCGGCCTGTCGCGCGAGAAGCTGCAGAAGCGCTTCGACGCCGCCACCGGCCCCGACACCACGCCGCCGCCGCCGAAGCCCGCCCCCAACGACCTGCTGGGCTACAGCCCGCTGGTCGAGGACCTCGACACCGGCAAGCTCGGCCTGATCTGGGCCATCGCCGAGGCGTACGCCGATTCGCCCGAGCGCGTGATCGGCAAGACCGCCTCGTACGGCGGCGTGCCGCTGCTCGACGTCGACAGCGTGCGCTACAACGTGGTCGAGCAGATGCGCCGCGCGCGCTCCGAGGTGACCATCGTCTCGCCCTACCTGATCCCGGGCGCCGCGGGGCTCGAGGTGATGCGCGAGATCCGCCGGCGCAACGTGAAGATCAGCGTGGTGACCAACTCGCTCGCCGCCACCGACGAGCCGCTGGTGCACACCGCGTACCGCCGCTACCGGCCCGAGATGCTCACGCTCGGCGCCGACCTCTACGAGCTGAGCACCACGCGCACGCGGCGCAGCGTGCGGCTCGGGTTGTTCGGCACCTCGGTGGGGCGGCTGCATGCCAAGTCGGCGGTGATCGACCGGCGCATCCTCTTCGTCGGCTCGATGAACTTCGATCCGCGCTCCGAGACGCACAACACCGAGATCGGCCTCTTCATCCGCAGCGCCGAGATGGCGCAGCAGACGCTCAAGCTCATCGACGTGCTCAAGCAGCAGGGCGCCTATCGTCTGCGCTTCGCCGAAGGCAGCGCGTCGCGCATCGAGTGGATCAGCGAAGAAGCGGGCAAGACCACGGTGCTCGACGAGGAGCCCGACTCCGGCTTCTGGGACCGCACGATGCTCGAACTGCTGGCGCCGCTGACGCCGGAGAGCCTGCTGTAGACCCGGCCGGTCAGTTGCCGCGCACGGCCGACCAGACCAGCCGCAGGCCCAGCAGGCCCATCACGCCGCCTGCGGCGCGGTCGATCCAGACCTTGTAGCGCAGGTAGGCCGAACGCGGCGCCGCCGAGGACAGCGCCAGCGCGACGATGGCGTACCAGCCCGTCTCGATGCAGAAGATCACGACCGGCACCGCGAGCGCCAGCACCAGCGGCACCTCGCGCGGCAGGAAGGCCGCGAAGATGCTCGCGTAGACCACGGCCGTCTTCGGGTTGCTGACCTGCGTGGCCAGCCCCAGCAGGAAGGTGCGCCCGCCGCGGCCCTGCTGCCCGGGCGATGTGCCGGCTGCATCCTGCGTCATCGTGAGCGGCTGCCGTGCGCCGCGCCAGATGCGGATGCCGAGGTAGATCAGGTACGCGCCACCGAAGCCCTTGATGGCGAGGTAAAGCCCCGGCACCGCGAGAAACGCCGCCTGCAGTCCGGCCAGCGCCGCAATTGCGAAGACGATGCCGCCTGCGCCCATGCCCAACGCCGCGGCCAGCCCGTCGCCGCGCGAAGCCACGGCCGTGCGCGCCACCATGACGAAGCTCGGGCCCGGGCTCATGGCGCCGACGGCCATGGCGCCGGCGATGCCGAGCAGGGAAAGCGTGGTGTCCATCATCGCGTGGCTCCGGCTATTGCTGCACGTTTACCGCTTCGACCTGCACCAGCAGCTTCACCTTGTTCTCGAAGCCGAAGTTCAGGCCCCAGGTGATGCCCCAGTCGCTGCGCTGCACGGTGGTCTCGAAGTCGCCGCCGCACACCTGGCGGTTGATCAGCGGGTTGAGGTAGCAGTTGAAGCGCACGGCCTTCAGCGTCACCGGCTTGGTCTGGCCCATCAGCGTGAGCGTGCCCGGCACGTCGACCACCTTGTCGCCGCTGATGTCGATGCGGTCGGCCACGAAGCGGCCGGTCGGGAATTCGGCGACGTTGAAGAAATCCTTGCTCTGCACATGGCGGTTGAGCAGGTCGACGCCGGTGTTGATGGTGCCGATGTCCATCGTGATGTCGACCTTGCCGCTGGTGCCCGTGCCATCGATCTGCACCGAGCCGTCCTTGGTGCTGAAGCGGCCGCGGTTGGTGGTGGTGCCGTAGTGGCCCATCTCGTACATCACGAAGGTGTGCGTCGGGTCGATCACGTAGCTGGCGTTCTTCGCGGGGCCGCCCGCAGGTTTGGCGGCCACGGGCGGGGTGAATTCCTGGGCCGAGGCCCACGGGACGACCGTGGCCGACAACACCGAGGCAAGGAGGAGCTTCTTCATGGCGGTGGGTGTGTGGAACATGGAAGAGTGCAATGAGAAAAGAGGGTTGGCGTCAAAGCGGCCCGAGGCCCGAGAGCGTGAGCTTGAAGCGCACCTGCACCTCGTTGCCGACCACCGAGGTGTCGGTCCATTCGCCGTCGCCCACCTTGTAGTCGAGCCGCTGGATCGTGAAGCTTCCGGTGGCCACCGCGTGGTAGCCGTCGGCCGGCGCGATGCTGACGGGCACCGTCACGTACTTCGCCGTGCCCTTGATGGTGAGCTTGCCCGCCATCTCGAACTTGCCGTCGCCCAGCGCCTTGATGGCGGTCGACTGGAAGCTCGCCTGCGGAAAGCGCGCGGCATCGAACCATGGCGCCTTGGGCAGCTCGGCATCGCTCATCGGCACGCCGAAGGCGGCGCTCGCGGTGTCGATCTGCAGGGCGACCGTGCCGCCCTCGGGTTTCTTCGGGTCGAAGGCGATCTGGGCGTCGAACTTCTTGAAGCTGCCTTCCACCGGCACGCCCATCTGCTTGCTGACGAAGACGATCTGGCTCTTGTCGGCCACCAGCTTCGCGGCCGGCGCGGCGGCGGCCGGCATCGGTGCGGCGAAGGCCAGTGCCGGCAGCATCAGGAGGGACAAGGGGCGAAAGAGGCGCGTCATCCGGCAGATTCCTTGCGTGGCCCGGGCCACATGCGTTTCAGAAGACCGTCGCGGTCGATGAAGTGGTGCTTGAGCGCCGCCGCCACGTGCAGCAGCGTGACGCCCGCCAGCGTGAAGGCGCTGCCCTTGTGCAGCGGCTTGAGTATGGCCTCGGCGAAATCCTTGTCCACCGGCACGAAGTCGGGCAGCGGCAGCACGCCGAACCACACGACCGGAATGCCCAGGCCCGAGGTGTAGGCCCAGCCGAACAGCGGCACCGCGAAGAACAGCAGGTACATCAGTGCGTGGCTGACCCGATAGCCCGCCAGCTGCCAGCGCGGCATGGCGGCCAGCACGTGCGCGGGTATCGCGGGCGGGCGATGGACGAGCCGCCACAGCAGCCGCAGCGCCGACAGCACGAGGATCGTGATGCCGGCCCACTTGTGCCAGTTGTAGAGCTTGAGGCGCTGCGGCGAGAAGGGCAGGCCCGTCATGTAGAGCCCCACGCCGAGGGAGGTGACGATCATGGCCGCGAGCAGCCAGTGCAGCACGATCGCGACCAGGCCATAGCGCTGGTTGCGCAGGCCGTGCGGATCGGCGGCAACGGGGTGAAGGGGAGGGGCGACGGACATCGGGGCGGGACCTGCGGCCTGTGCGCGGAGCATATCTCGGAAGTGATGACAGCATTGCACGGCCCGTGCCAGCGCAAGCTGCACCGCGCGTCAGGTCGGCTGCTGGGCCCGCAGCAGGACGCCGCGCAATTCGTCCGGCTGCACCGGCTTGCGCAGCGCATGCCAGCCGCGCTCCATGGCGAGCCGCTGGGTGGCTTCGTTGATGTCGGCCGAGATCAGCGCGATGGTGAGCGAGGGCTTCTGCCGCTGCAGCCTTTCTGCCAGCGCGATGCCGTCGAGCGCGCCCGGCAGCCGGATGTCGCACAGCGCCGCGTCGAGCGCCTGCAGGTCGGCCAGCGCCAGCGCCTCGGCCGCGCTGGTGTAGACGCGTGGTGCCACCTCCCATTGCCGCAGCAGCGCGAACAGGCTGTCGGCCACCACCGCGTTGTCTTCCACCACCAGCACGGCGAGGCCGGGGCGCAGCACGGGCGCCGTGTCGGGGCCGGCCTGCGGCGTGGGGCCGGGGGGCGGCACGGCTGCGTTGCCGGATGCGGCGGGCAGCGCGAAGCCGAACACCGAACCCCGCCCCGGCGCCGAGCGCAGCGACACCTGGATGCCGAGCTGCGCCGCCAGCCGCCGCACGATCGCGAGGCCCAGGCCATGGCCGTGCTGCAGGTTGCGCTCGACATTCCCGATCTGCTCGAAATCGTCGAACACCCGTTCCTGCGATTCCGCCGCGATGCCGATCCCGCTGTCGCGCACCTCGATGCGCCAGGCCCGTTCGGCACCGCGCCGCCGCGCCCGCACTGCCAGCAGCACGCGGCCGCGCGGCGTGAACTTGACGGCGTTGTCGACCAGGTTGGCCAGCACGCGGCGCAGCGACACCGCATCGGTCCAGACGACGGCGTCGGCCGGGCAGCGCACCGTCACGCGGCCGTTGCCGGCCTGGCGCGCCAGATCCTGCAGCAGCGGCGCCAGCGCCACCGCCACGGGCCGCAGCGGATCGACGGCCGCTTCGATGCGGCCGATTTCGAGCAGCTGGTTGGTCAGCCCCTCCAGCGCCTGCTGCGCCCGGGCGAGCGACGTCACGGTGTGCTGGACCGCGCCGGCATCCGCGCCGGTGTCGAGCTGCTGGCGCAGCACCTCGGTCTGCAGGCCGATGGCCATCACCGGCTGGCGCAGGTCGTGGTTTGCGGCCGAGAAGAAGCGCAGCCGCTCGGCCTGCGCCTGCTCGGAGGCGCGCAGGCCGGCCAGCGCCTGTTCGCGCAGCGTGCGCTCGTTGAGCCGCAGGCCGATGTTTTCCTCGAGCTGGCGCGAGCGCTCGGCCACCAGCTTCCACATCATTGCGGTCAGGCCGATGCCGATCACCGCGACGGCCATCATCGTCGGCGCGCCCAGCCAGAGGCCGGCAACGATCACGGGCGCGAGCAGCAGCGTGATCGCCAGCTGCGTGGCCGGCGTGTAGAACGACACCGAGAAGGCCGACGACAGCGTCATGCCCATCAGCATCAAGCCGAGCAGCAATTGCTGGTCGGGCTTGTCCGGGTTGAACAGCAGCACCCCGGCCAGGCCGTGCGCCAGCTCCCAGATGGCGGTGCGCAGCGTATGCAGCCGCTGTGCGGCGCGCAGGCTCCCGGGCGTGAAGGGATCGGGCAGGCGCTGCGGGAAGAAGCCGCGCATCACCGTCACCCCGGTGATGAGCGCGATCCACGCCAGCGCGTGCGCCAGCGAGTACTGCCAGGCGAACAGCGCCGCCACGCCGCAGTTCAGCAGGTACTGCACCAGCAGCACCGGTCCGATGGGCCGGATGGACAGCCGCAGCACCTCGCACTGGATCGCAAAGCGGTCGCTGCTGTCGGCGGCCGGGGCGACCAGGGGTGCGGGAGTGGGATTCATCGGCAAATCGACTATATAGAGAAGGATCGTGACGCGGCGACAATGGAGTCCCCTAGTCGGGCTTCCCGATGGCCAACTTCCCGTGAACGACCTCTCTTTTTTCCTGCCTTGCGCCGCCGGCGTCGAGGAGTTCCTCGCCCAGGAGGTGCATGCCCTGACCGGCCGCGCCGGGCAAGACCTGCTCACGCTGCGCGGCGGCGTGCGGGTGCGCGCCGACTGGCGCGACGCCCTGAAGCTCAACCTGCACAGCCGGCTCGCGCAGCGCGTGCTGGTCGAGCTGGCCCATGCGCCCTACCGCAACGAGAACGACCTCTACGCCATCGCGAGCGGCGTGGCCTGGGAGATCTGGTTCACGCCGAAGCAGACCTTCAAGATCGAGACCACCGCCCAGCACAGCCCGCTGCAGAGCCTGAATTTCGCCACCTTGCGCATCAAGGACGCGATTGCCGACCGCTTCCGCGCCAAGGCCAACGGCGTGCGCCCCAGCATCGAGACCCAGTGGCCCGACTGCCGCGTGTTCGCCCACCTGACCACCGACAGCTGCACGCTCTACATCGACACCTCGGGCGAGCCGCTGTTCAAGCGGGGCTGGCGCCAGGACAAGGGCGATGCGCCGCTGAAGGAAACCCTGGCCGCGGCCATGCTGGCCGCCAGCGGCTGGTGGAACCCCGAGACCGGCACCGTGGCCGCGCAGCCGCTGTACGACCCCTGCTGCGGCAGCGGCACCATCGCGATCGAGGCGGCGCAGATCGCGCGCGGCATCGCGGCCGGATCGCTCAGGCGCTTCGGCTTCGAGAAGCTGCTGCCGTTCCAGGCGCATGTCTGGGACGCCATCAGGAAGGAAGCCGAGTCGGCCGTGAAAGCGGGYGATGTCGCGATCTTCGGCTCCGATGTCTCGCACCGCATGGTCGATTTTGCCGAGCGCAATGCGGAGCGCGCCGGTGTGGCCGAAGCCATCGAGTTCCGCGGCGGCGACGCGCTGCAGCGCATGCCGCCGGCCGAAGGCGGGGTGATCGTGCTCAACCCGCCGTACGGCGAGCGCATCGAAGTCGGCGGCGTGGCCGGCACGGGCCGCTTCGGCGCCCGCGAATCGGCGCAGACCGAAGAGGGCGACGGCGGCGAGTTCTTTCCGCAGCTCGCCGCCCACTGGAAGAAGAACTATGCCGGCTGGACAGCCTGGGTGCTCACGCCCGACCTGAAGCTGCCCAAGCACATGCGGCTCAAGGAATCGCGCCGCGTGCCGATGTGGAACGGGCCGATCGAGTGTCGACTGTTCCGCTTCGACATGGTCGCTGGCTCCGCGCGGAAATAGGCTCGCCCCCAGGCTGCGCGCACTTCGTGTCGCTGCGCCTTCCCCCGGGCCGGGGACAGCACCAGTGGCCCGGCGAAGCCGGTTCCACGTGTTTCGCGAAGGGGAGACGCTTGGCCTAGTCAATTTGATGGATGGACGCGCCTTCGGGTGCGTCTCACCATGCGTTCCGCGGCCACCACGGCCCGCAAAGGGGAAGCGCATGGACATCCTGATGAGCAAAGGCAGCGTGGGTGAAGACGTCGACCGTCTGCGCAAGGCCCTCGCCAAGGCACTCGGCAGCGACGCAGACCTGTTTGCGTCGCTCAGCCGATCCGGCACGCCGATCGACGACGACTTCGATGCCGCCATCCGCCGATGGCAGGCCGGCGTCGGGCTGATCGGCGATGGCGTGATCGGGCCGCGCTGCCAGCTGCTGCTCGATCTCATCGCGCTCGACACGAGCCAGTTCGAGCTCGCGCTCGACGTGGCGCATGTGAGCAGGCTCTTCCCCGCCACCAAGGCGGCGAACATCGCGCGCTACCTGCCCTACATCGAGGCGGCGCTCGGCGTCGCGAAGCTCACCGACCGGGCGATGATCCTCGGCGCGCTCGGCACCATCCGGGCCGAGACCGAAGGCTTCGTGCCGATTCCGGAGGGGATCTCCAAATTCAACACGCCGCCCGGCGGCGCGCCCTTCAGCCTCTACGACACGCGCGGCGACCTGGGCAACAGCCAGCCCGGCGACGGCGAGCGCTATCGCGGCCGGGGCTTCGTGCAGCTGACCGGCAAGGACAACTACCGGCGCTATGGCCAGCGCGTCGGCATGCCGCTCGAGGCGACCCCGGACCGCGCCAATGCGCCCGAGATCGCGGCGGTGCTGCTCGCGCTCTTCCTGGCCGACAAGGCGGACAAGTTCCGCGCTGCGATCCGCAGCGACGGCATCGGCGGCAAGGACGGGCTGAAGGAGGCCCGCCGGCTGGTCAATGGCGGTGCGCACGGGCTCGATCGCTTCAGGGATGTGTTCGAGCGTGCGAAGACGGTGTGGGGCGATGCCCCCGCAGGCGCGGTCAAGGTCGCACGCGTTGGCGCGGGCGCCGCAGCGGCCCGGCCGAAGTCCTCGGCCCCCCGCACCGCCGACCTGCGCACCCGCAAGGACGCCGCCGACCTGCGTGACCGGCTCTACCAGCCCGCCGCGATCAGCCTGCCCGACGAGCACCCGCCGGTGGAGGAAATGCGCAAGTACCTGCCGGCCTACGACAAGGCCGGGCTCATCCTCGACCAGGGCCAGGAAGGCGCCTGCACCGGCTTCGGCCTGAGCTGTGTCGTCAACTACCTGCGCTGGGTCAAGGCGCGCACGCCGGCAAGGATGGAATCGGTGAGTCCGCGCATGCTCTACACGCTGGCGCGCCGCCACGACGAGTACGAGGGCGAGAACTACGAAGGCTCGAGCTGCCGCGGCGCGCTCAAGGGCTGGTTCAACAACGGCGTCTGCCTGGAGTCGGACTGGCCCTACTCGGCCGACAAGTCGAACACCGCGAAGTACGGTTTCGCCGACCGCGCCGCGAACACCACCCTCGGGGTCTACTACCGCATCGAGACTTCGTCGATCACCGACATGCAGGCGGCCATCGCGCAGCACCAGGCGGTGTTCGTCTCGGCCTTCACGCACGACGGCTGGAGCCAAGTGAAGGCATCGAAGACCCCGAAGACGCACGCCGACCTTCCGCTCATTCCCTTCGACGGCCGGCGCTCCGAAGAGGGCGGCCATGCCTTCGCGCTGGTCGGCTTCAACGCCCAGGGCTTCATCCTGCAGAACTCCTGGGGCAACCGATGGGGCGCGGGCGGCTTCGCGGTGATCGGCTACCTCGACTGGCTGGCCCATGCGATGGACGCCTGGGTGGTCTCGCTCGGCGTGCCCGGCGTGGTGGCCGGCCGGCTCGCGGTGAACGGCGCCGCCGCCACCGAGGCGCGCGGCAGCGCCTCGGCCGCGGACCGCCGCAAGTGGTGGGACACCGGCCTGGCCTACCAGCACAGCGTGGTGCTGGGCAACGACGGCCGCGTGAGCCGCTACCTCACCGAAGACGAGCAGCCCCGCAAGCTGCAGCAGCAGGCCTGCGTGCTGCCCGACGACTGGTTCAGGCGCCAGCCTTCGGCCAAAAAGCGCCTGGTGCTCTACGTGCATGGCGGCCTCAACGACGAGGACGCGGCGATCCAGCGCGCCTGCGCCATGGGGCGCTACTTCGTCGGCAACGGCTGCTACCCGCTGTTCCTGGTCTGGAAGACAGGCCTCTTCGAATCGATCGGCGGCATCATCGCCGGCAAGCTGCCTTCGCTGCCCGCCGGTTCCGGTGCGGGCGACTGGATCACCGACAAGACCGACCTGCTGATCGAAAAGGGCATCGGCCGGCCACTCGCACGCCCGATCTGGAGCGAGATGAAGGAAAACGCCGAACTGGCGTTCGCCGACCGCCGCGGCGGCGACCTGCTGCTGGACGCGATCCAGGCGCTGGCCGGCAACTGGGGGGCGCAGTTCGAGCTGCACCTGGTCGGTCATTCGGCCGGGTCGATCGCCATCGGCCATCTGCTCAGCGCACTGAGCGCACGCCGGCGCGCCGGCCGCGACGGCGGCCTGAGCGAACGGCTCGCCTCGGTGAACCTGTACGCGCCGGCCTGCACCGTCGCCTTCGCGAACCGCCACTACGCCAGCAACGCGACGGTGATGGAGCGCCTGCACCTCGACGTGCTCTCGGACAAGCTCGAAGCCGACGACAACGTCGGCAAGGTCTATCGCAAGTCGCTGCTCTACCTCGTGTCCAACGCGCTGGAGGCGGACCTGCACATGCCGATCCTCGGCCTCGACCGCGTCAACGACGAGGCCTATTCGGGATGGGACGGCTCGTCGGACACCGGCGAGGCGCTCTCCGTCTGGCGCAGCTCGGCCAAGGCTGCGAAGCTCGACAAGCGCACCCAGCGCGTCAAGGACGACCGCATCCAGGTCGCGCTCGATCCCAAGGGCGCGCCGATCCTGGAGGCGGCAGGGCATGGCGGCTTCGACAACGACATCGAGGTCTTCGGCCGCACGCTGGAGCGGATCACGGGCGGCGGCCTGTCACTGCCGGTGGACGACCTGCGGGGTTTCTGAGGCCTGCGCTACCGGGTGCCCACGCTGCACGCGGCGTTCACCGTCTTCGCGGCCAGCTCGGGCGGGGCGCCGGGCAGCGTCATGGGACGGATGTCGTCTTCTTCGAAATGCCTGACGGCAACGGGCTCGCCGACGAAGTTCGGCTGGCCGAAATAGCTGGCGCTCGCATAGCGGGCGGTGCGGGCTTCGCAATCGACATTCGCCCGGGCCTCGAACGAGCGGAACTGGATGCCGTCCTTGCTGGTGCGGTCCTGCGCCAAGTTCATGCGCAAGGTCACGCCGCGGCGCGAGCCGTCGATCTCGATGCGGGTCGGATCGACCTGCACGTAGTTGCTGGTCGCATCGCCGGGCGAGCCGGTCAGGGTCAACCACTCGGCCCGGACACCCGCGCAGGCGAGCAGGACAAGGCAGAGCAGCGGGAGTCGTTTCATGAGGGGAGGCTGTGTTTCGTCGAAGAGGGCGCGGTGCGCATATTGTGATGGTGCAACATCGGTACTCATTTCCGCGCAACCATGACCCTTCCAGAACCCGGCCTCGTCGTCATCGACACCAACATCGCGCTCGACCTTCTCGTGTTCGACAACCCCGACTGCGCGCCATTGGCGGCCGCACTCGCGGCCGGCGAGTTGCGTTGGCTCGCCACCGCACCCATGCGCAGCGAGCTCGCGCGGGTGCTCGGCTACCCGCTGATCGCAAGGCGGTTGGCGTCGCGGCAGATGGAAGCAGCCAGCGTGCTCGAGGCCTTCGATGCACGCGTGCACCTGCTGGCCGATGCACCACCGCGCGCACCGTGTGTGTGCAAGGACCCCGACGACCAGGTCTTCATCGATCTCGCGGTCGCGCAACGCGCGCTGCTGATCAGCAAGGACCGCGCGGTGCTCACGATGCGCAAACGCCTCGCAGCACAGCGCGTGACGGTGCTGGCGGCGCTGATCGCCGCCGTCTAGACAGGCTTCTGCGCAAGCCTCTTCATCGCGCCTGCCCGGGCGAAAGCTTTCATGGGAAGCGAGGGGCGAAAGCCGGCTGTATAGACAGCGCTGGCGGCACGAATCCGGCGCTTGCCATGCGCGCATACGAATCTTCGTAGTTCGCATAGGGTCTGGCAATTGCAAGGCCCAGCCAATATCTTCCGCGGCGCGAACCCAGGTCCTGCGCTCGTCGTTCAGACGAGCGCGCCGCAGACCTGTTCGATCCCGAAGACCGCCGCTTCATCGACGTGTCGCCCGCGCGCCCCAGGATCGGGAACGCGCCCCCTTGTCATCCAGGTAAAGAGTCATGCCGAGTTCCATCCAGCGATCACCGCGTCAGCTCCTGCCCGAGCTCGAAGTCGAGCTCGCCCGCTCGACAGACCTCGGCTACGAGCCATCGAACGACGTGGGGTTGGTGCGCTGCCTTGCGCATGGCTTTCCAACGCCGCTGGCACGCTGGCATTGCCACGAGGAGTACGAGCTCCACCTGATCGTCGCCACTTCGGGCCAGGCCTTCGTGGGCGACTGGATCGGTTCCTTCGCGCCGGGGCACCTCGTGCTGTGCGGCCCCAAGCTGCCYCACAACTGGATCTCGCTCGACGCACCACCGGAAGGCGTGCCGCGGCGCGACCTGGTGATCCAGTTCCTGCACGATCCGATCTTCGAGGCGGCCCAGCGGATTCCGGAGTTGCTCGAAGCCGTGCGCATGCTCGAGCGCGCGCGCTACGGCATCGAGTTCTTCGGCATGGCCGCCGCCGCCGAAGCGCAYTGGGGGCGCGTGAGGGAGGCGCGCGGCCTCAAGCGCTTCAGCCTCTTCTGCGACTTCCTTGCCGACCTGGCGCAGTGCACCGACTACCGCCTGCTGTCAGGCATGCAGACAGACGGCGACCACGGCATCGAGGCCATCAACGACATCGTGACGCGCATCGCCAGCGAGCCCTCGAAGGAYCTCAGCGCGGCGGACATCGCGGCCGAACTCGGCATGAACGCAGGCCGCTTCAGCCGGCTGTTTCGCCGCGCCACCGGCCACAGCTTCCTGAGCTACGTGAACCAGGTGCGGGTGAACAAGGCCTGCCTGCTGCTGATGCAAAGCGAGCGCTATGTCACCTCGATCTGCTACGAGGTCGGCTTCAACAATGTCTCGAATTTCAACCGCCGGTTCCTGGAGATCAAGGGCGTGACGCCGACCGAATTCCGCAGGCAGAGCCAGCTGCGTTTCGAAGGGGCGGGTAGTTTGGAGAACTAAAGAATTCGCGCATTTCGAGAATGTTTCCTGAACGTCAATTCGTATCGGCATTCGCAAAAAGTGTATCGAGCACGCGATGGATGCGTCCCTACGATCCGCCTGTTCTTTCAGCCACCTTTCAGGAACCTCTCCCATGCAAATCCATCGTCTGACCCAGCTGAGCCGCCGTATTGCCGCGAAGATCAAGATCCGCGGACAGGGCATGACCGAGTACCTCGTGATCCTGGGTCTCATCGCCATCGCCGCGATCGCCGTGTTCAGCTTCTTCGGCCAGACCATGCGCAACCAGGTGGCCGGCATGGCGCAGGAAGTGGGCGGCAAGACCGGCAGCGCCGAAGTCACCAACGCGCAGACCGCCGCGGGCAAGGCTTCCACCAATGCCCAGGTCAACATGAACATGAGCACCTACACCAAGGGCGGTGCGGACGGCGCGAAGTAACGCCACCCGCGTGAGTCCGGCCGTGGCTGTCGCTCCCAGGCTTTCCACGACCGTGGCCCGCCAGTCGGGCCAGGCGATCGTGTACCTGGTGGCGATGCTGCCGATCATCTTCCTGAGCGTGCTGGTGGTCTACAACACCGCCACCGCCACGCGCGAGAAGATGAAGCTGCAGAACACGGCCGACGCGACCACCTACAGCGCGAGCGTGCTCACGGCACGCGCCCTCAACTACCTGGCCTACACCAACCGCGCGATGGCCGCCAACGAGGCGAGCATCGCGACGCTGGCGAGTGCGCAGACCTCGATGGCCATGCTGATCACGAGCGCGGCCAACATCCAGGAGGGGCTGGTCGTCGCCGAGGCCCTCAAGGGTGCGCGCAATCTCGAGCGCAGCCGCCTCCCGATCGTGGGCCCGATCTTCTTCCTGCAGTACCTGGGCAACCTGGCCAAGGCACAACGCCTGCAGCGCACCGCCGACCGCATTGCCGGTTTCGTGGAGCCCTCGGCCAAGCCGCTGCAGATCGGGGCCGACATTCTTCGCGCGTTCAACCAGGGCATCTCGGCCAGCCAGGTCGCGATGCTCGTGGGCACGACGGCGCAGTTGCCGCAACTGGTGAAGGACGTCGTCAACTCCAACGATCCCGACGCGTCGGTCCCGCCGGCCGAGACCGCGATCTTCGTCGTCAAGTTCGTGGCCGACGTGGGAACCTATCTCAAGACCTACCACCAGTCGGGCAGCCTCGCCTTCAACGACGAAGAGTTCAACGAGGTGCTGCGCTTCGCGCATGCCGCCCAGGCCACACGCGACGACTGGACCAAGAATCGCCGCTTCCTGCCCAACGTTCTCGGCTGGGTCGCCTCGGGCATGTCCGGCGCCATGCAGGGCATGATTTCCAGCAGCCCGACCTCGCCGCCGGGCTTCGGCGATGTCACCGGCGACATGATGGGCGGGCTCCTCGAGTGGAAGGGGGGCACCGAACTGGTCGCGACCGAAGGCATCGTGGGCGACGAGACCGGGCGCATTCGCTGGCAGTCGGCCGATTCGATCGAGATCAAGTTGCCCATCGGGGTGCTCTACACCGATCTCATCGGCGGCTGGGACGACATCGTGCGCGGCCGCTTCGGGCTCGGTGCCGGCGCGGCCGCCGCGGGCGGACCCAACTACATGAAAAGCTGGGAAGGCCAGCGCCTCACGCTGCGCAGCTATGCCCGCGAGGGCCGCACCTACGGTGGCCTGAACGGCGAGGTCGGCGACACCGCGTACATGGAGCGCGAATCCTTCGAGAGAGCCGCCCGCGATCGCAACGGCGAACTCTTGCTGGCCCCGATGGCGGTGCTGGTGTTCAACGCCAAGCTGCACTACAGCCCGCGCACCGACATCGGCACCGTCACGAAGAGCTGGGCGATGCCCCGCTTCACCGAGATCAAGGACCACCCGCCGATGGTGGCCAACGAATCGGACAACTGGCTTGCCGAAAACGGCTTCAAGGGCGCCAACCCGCTCAAGTGGGGCAAGAACACCGACAAGGGCCCGGCCTTCACGCTCGTGGTGCAAAAAGGCGGCGACAAGGTGCGCACGGGCGAGGTCGCGGGCTTCGGCAACTCCGCGGCCGATGGCAAGGCGGGCCTGCGCGACAACTTCCAGGGCCGCGAGATCAAGGCGGTGTCGACCTCGCAGGTCTACTTCCGCCGGCCGCAAGACCGCTGGGCGCGCCGCGACAACGCGGTTGCCGATCCTTCGAAGGTCGGCAAATACAACGTGGGCTTTGCCGGCGGCTACATCGAGCACCGCAGCCTGTTCAGTCCCTACTGGCACGTGCACAACGTGGAGCCATCGCTCTGGGCGCGCGCCATCGCCATGGGCGGCGCGGCCGTCGGCGGCTCGGCCGACGAAGACAACGGAAACTGATGAAGAAAGCCCGCGCATGACCCGCTCGCATCGATGCCCGTCCAGACGCCCGGCGCGCGCGAGCGCTGCCGCTGTCGCCGGCCACGCGATGGTCGAGACGCTGCTCATCGTGAGCTTCGCCGCCGTCACGCTGGCCGCGATCCCGGCCATTGCCGACTACGGCGCCAAGCGCATGCAGACCGTGGCTGCCGCCAAGCTGGTGGCCTGGCAGCGCACCGTGTGGATGCCGGAGGAGCAAGGCATCACCGCCGCGGAAGCCAAAGGCGCGTCGGGTGCCGTCAAGAAGACCGATGCGGAGGTCACGCGCGACTTGCGCCGCCACATCTTTCTCGATCGCACGGCGCCCGGCATCTCCATCCACGCCGCCGACATCGCCGAGTTCGAGCCGATGCTGCCGGCGATCGACCCGCGCACCACGGCGGTCACCGCATCGAGCACGGCCGCGCCCATGCCGTCGCTGCTCAATGCCAGCGACGTGGTGTTCGGCGGCATCCGGGTGGCGCAGGCCGCGCTGGGGTCCAACGCGATCACGGGGCCGCTGGGCAAGTTCCAGATGGTGAGCAGCGGCTACCTGCGCCACGAGGTGAAGGTGAGCCAGACCAACACCAAATTCACGATGGTTCCCGCGCTGGACATGAGCGAGCAGGTCACCATGCTCACCGAAGCCTGGAACGCCGGCGGCACGAACCGCGAGGAAACGAAGATCCAGGGCCTGGTGCCGATGAAGCTTCTCGACGGCGCCTTCTACCAGCAGCTGCGCGGCGGCATGCACCAGACGGCCTACCAGATCAAGCAGGTCTATCCCGCCTTCGACATGAACAACCTCACCATGGGCTTCACGCCGGGCGATGCCCTGGAGAAGACACCGCTGGACCGCTTCGAGCGCATCCCGCCCGAAGCGACCGGCGAGACCGGCGGCGACGGCGAGGCGAACGGCGGCAGCGTCAAGGACCACTTCCGCTACTACCGCGCCTTCCCGCCGACCCCCGTGGTCAACACCCTGCCCTGATGACCGTGCCCGCGCCGTTCCTGCGATGGATGCTCGCCGCCTGCTGGCTTTGCCTGTGCAGCGCGGCTGCGGCAGCACCGCCGCAACTGGACTGGCCGGCGATTCCGTCCCCCTCGGGCGCCAAGACCTTCTGGATCGCCGAGTACATCGAGCAGAACACCATTCCCATGCAGATCCGCGGCATCGAGTCCGCGGACTCGATGGAGGTCGTCTCGCGCTTCTACGAAAAGTGGCTCGCCGACAAGACCGGCTACGGTGTGAACACCGTGGGCCCCATGCGCGTGCTTGGCGCACGGCTGGGCCTGTACCAGGTCACGGTGCAACTGCGCGCGGCGCCCTCGGGCACGGTGGGCCGGCTGGTGGCGGCGGTGGTCTACGACGAGGTCAGGAGCGAGCAGGGCCTGCGCGAGCGTGCCGAGCGCATCGGCAAGGGCTTTCCGCGCCCGGCCGGCTCGCAGGTGGTGTCGGACACGCTCTCCTACGACGAGGGCCAGCGCAACCGCACCGTCGTCATCACCAACAACGTGAGCGTGGAGACCAATGCGCTCTACCTGCGCGAACAGATGATCCGCCTGGGCTGGACGCTGGTGCAGGACCGCACCGTCGAGGGCGGAACGCGCTCGGCGCTGGTGTTCCGCCGCAACAGCGAGGAGATGGTCGTGACCATCTCCAGGAACGACGGCGCCTATTTCATCGTCGCCAGCCAGACCACGCCGGAATAGCGGCTCCCCCATGCGTCCACGCCACCGCCGTCCTTCTTCCCGCCGCGCCCAGCGCGGCCAGGTCATCGCGGAATACGTGATCGTCGCCGGCATCCTCGCCGTGATGCTGTTCGCCACCTTTCCGGGTTCCGACCGCTCGGTGATAGCGCTGCTCATCAAGGCTTTCCGCGATGCCTGGTCGACCTACTCGTACACCCTTTCCTATCCTCTGTAGCCAGGCATGAAATCATCTCCGGGACTCCTCAAGTTCAAGCAAAGCGTCAAACGGTTGTCCCCCCTCATCGGTGCCCTGATGCTCGGCCTCCTGGCCGCGGGCCTGGGCTGGTACTACCTGCGGGCGAGCGAGCGCGAAATCGCCGCCAGCCTGGAGAAGGACGCCGACAGCCAGCGCCGCGACGTGGTCGTGGCGCGCCAGGCGCTGGGCGACGGCACCACGGTGCTGCCCGGCATGGTGGCCAAGCGCTCGGTGCCCAACGAGTACGTGCACAACGACGCGCTCACGCCCGAGACCTTCGCGCAGTTCGCGGGCCGCCAGCTTTCTGTGCCGGTGGCTGCCGGCAAGCCGCTGCTGGCGTCGTTCTTCTCGACGCCGCGCAAGGTCTTCGCGCAGGAGATCGAGCAGGGCGTGCGCGCCATCACCATTCCGGTGGACGAGATCAGCTCCATCTCGGGCATGCTGCGCGCCGGCGATCGCATCGACTTCATGTACGTGGTCGAAAAGTCTGCCGCCAACGATCCCTCGGTGGTGATCCCGCTCCTGCAGGACGTCGAGGTGCGCGCCACCGGCCAGATCACTTCGGAGCAGTTCGCCTCGATGCGCAAGCGCGCCGACGTCTCGGCCGACACCGACCCCTATGCGCAGCAGCGCTACTCCACCGTCACCGTGGCGATCCAGCCGCAGGATGCGCAGAAGCTCATCCTGGCCCAGCGCCTGGGCAAGATCATCGCCACGCTGCGCAACCCCGACGACCGCGCCACCATGACCAGCGGGGTCGACGCGGTCGACCTGGACGCCATCGTGGCGGGCTTCAGGCCGCAGCGCTCGCGGCCGATGGCTGTCGCCAGCGGACCCTCGCGGCCCGGCGTCGAATACATCGTGGGCGGCTCCGGCAACCGCAGCAGCGTCGGCGCGGCCGGCCTGGGCGCCGCGCTGCCGCCCGGCGATGCGTTGCCGCGCTGAAGTCCCGTCGCCCCGAACGTCGCCCGCAAGGGCGTGCCCGTTTTATTGATTTCCAGAAAAGTTCGATGAACCTCAAGCGATGCACTTTGGCAGCGACGGCGCTGTGTCTTGTTTTCCAGGCGACGGCGCAGGGCCAGCGCGCTGGCACGGCAGCGGCGCCGGCGCCTGTATTGGCGCCGCCGGTGCCGGCCGGCGCGATCGCGCCGCCGCCCGGGTTCTCGCCCCTGCCTTCGGGCGCATCGGGCTCGTCCGCCACCGAACGCTCCCCGGGCATCCGTCCCGCCGCGCCGCCGCCCGCGCCGGCGGCGATCACCGAGGCCGAGCTGCAGCGCATCGCCGCGCGCGCCACGGTGATGCAGCGGCTGCCGGACTCGCTCACGCTCTATGTCGGGCAGATGGTGCTGGTCAAGATGCCGGGCGTGGCCCGGGTGGCGATCGGCAGCGGCAAGGTCATCGAGGCGCGCGTGCTCGACGGCGCCAACATGCTAATCACCGCGCAGGACGCGGGCGACAGCACGCTGCATGTCTGGGACAAGAACGGCACCGTGCGCAAGCTCAAGGTGCGCGTCAACGTGGTCGACCTCGACCGCATCGCCGACGAGCTGCGCGAGATCACGCATGGCATTTCCGGCGTGAACATCCGCCGCATCGGCGAGCGCATCATCATGGACGGCAACAGCCTCGACCCGGCCGCGGTGGAGCGCCTCAACACGGTGGCCCAGCTCTATGCGCCCGCGGTGGTGTCGCTGGCCACGGCCGACCGCATCCGCGTCGACCGCATGGTCGACATCCAGGTGCGCATCGTCGAGTTCAGCAAGACGGCGCTCGACGACCTGGGCGTGCGCTGGCAGAGCTCGGGCGACGGCTTCAACTTCGGCCTGTTCTCGGACATCGCCTCCAGCGGCAGCTACCGCATCCTGCCCGATGGCTCGGCATTCAACGGTTCCAATACCGCGAACCTGCTGAGCCAGAACCGCCGCACGCCCGAGGCCTATTTCGGCATCGGCCTGAGCCTGACCTCGCGCATCAACCTGCTGGTGCAGCGCGGCAACGCCTTCCTGCTCGCCTCGCCGAATCTCTCCACGCGCAGCGGCGGCGAGGCCAAGTTCCTGGCCGGCGGCGAAATTCCGCTGCCCGCGCTCAGCACCCAGGGGGCCGGCTCGGTCGAGTTCAAGCCCTACGGCGTGCGCCTGAACATCAAGCCCATCGCAGACGGCGAAGGCAACGTGTCGGGCAGCATCCTCACGGAGGTGAGCAGCATCGACCGCAGCGTGGCGGTGCAGGGCATTCCGGGTCTCCTGATCCGCCGCACCGACACCGAATTCAACGTGAAGGCGGGCGAGACCATCGTGCTGTCGGGCCTCCTGAGCCGCGAGTCCACCCGCTCCAGCGACGGCGTGCCGGGCCTGCGCAAGGCGCCGATCATCGGGCGCGCCTTCCGTGCCGACAACGACACCGACAAGGAGCAGGAGGTCGTGGTGTTCATCACGCCGCGCGTGGTCGGCCCGGCAGACAGCCGGCCGCGCGTCGAGCGCGCGCGCCAGCTCGAGCAGGACGTGGGGAGCAACTTCGGCACGCTGACCGAGGACAAGTCGGACCCCGGCGGCACGCGCCCGCCACCCGCTGCGGCCGACATCGGCGGTATCCCCGCCGGCACGCCCGCCCAGCCCGTCGCTCCCTGAGGCACGGCCGCCATGCACAAGGTCTTCGTCAATTCTCCGCAGCAGGGCGTCCGCGAGGTCCCGATCGACGTCGCGGAACTCCAGGTCGGCAAGGACAGCACGAGCCACATCGTGCTGTCGGGCTGGAACGTCGCGAAGCTGCACGCCCAGTTCGTGCTGCACGACGAAGAGGTGTTCGTGCAGGACCTGGGCAGCCTCTTCGGCACCTGGGTCGACGGCAACCGCGTCACGCGCTTCGGGCCGATGAAGGGCGGAGAAGAAATCATCATTGGCGGCCACACGCTGGTGGTGTCGCTCGACGTCGCGCTCAGGCCGGCAGGCACCGATCCGCAGGATGCGGCCGATGCCGCGCAGATGGCGGAAACTTCGCTCGCCATCGAAGACCCGCTCCTGCAATGGCGCCGCACGCTGCACCGCACCCTGCTGCAGCAACTGGACAACCGCCGTATCGACACCGCGCAGATGAAGGACGAGGAACTGCGCTCCAACATCCGTTCGCTCATCAGCGAAATCATTCGCGACACGCGCGAACTGCCGGTGGAACTCGACCGCGCGCTCCTGAGCCAGCAACTGCTCGACGAAGCCATCGGCCTCGGACCGCTCGAAGTGCTGCTCAAGGACGAGAGCGTGACGGAAGTGATGGTCAACCGCTTCGACGAAATCTGGATCGAGCGAGCGGGGCGCCTGGAGCGCACCAACGTCGCCTTCACCAGCAACATCGCGGTGCTCGGGGCCATCGAGCGCATCGTCACGCCCCTGGGCCGGCGCATCGACGAGAGCTCGCCGATGGTGGACGCGCGCCTGAAAGACGGCTCGCGCGTGAACGCCATCATTCCGCCGCTGGCGCTGCGCGGACCCAGCGTCACGATCCGGAAGTTTCCGAAGAACCGCATGGGCCACGAGGGCATGGTCCGCACCGGCTCGATCACGCCGCAGATGGTGGAGTTCATGCGCATCGCGGTGGAGGAGAAGCTCAACATCATCGTCTCCGGCGGCACCGGCACCGGCAAGACCACGCTGCTGAACATGGTGTCGAACTTCATTCCGCCGAACGAACGCATCGTGACCATCGAGGATGCGGCCGAGCTCTCGCTGGGCCAGCCCAACCTGGTGTCGCTGGAGTCGCGCCCGGCCAACATCGAAGGCAAGGGCGCCATCGCCATTCGCGACCTGGTGCGCAACTCGCTGCGGATGCGGCCCGACCGCATCGTGGTGGGCGAGTGCCGCGGCGGCGAGGCGCTCGACATGCTGCAGGCCATGAACACCGGCCACGACGGTTCGCTGACCACGCTGCACTCGAACTCGCCGCGCGATGCGATGTCGCGGCTGGAGGTGCTGGTGACCATGGCGGGCATGAACATCCCGGTGGCGGCGATCCGTGAGCAGATCGCCTCGGCGGTCGACCTGATCGTGCAGCTCACGCGCTTTCCGTGCGGCAGCCGCAAGGTCACGCAGATCACCGAGATCACCGGCTTTGCCGACGGCATGATCCAGATGCAGGACGTCTACCTCTTCCGCAAGACCGGCGTGGACGAATCGTTCAAGACCGTCGGCCACTTCACCGCCGCCGGCACCGTGCCCGAGTTCTTCACGCGCCTGCAGGAGCACGGCCTGAAGCTCGATCTGGAATACCTCTTCGGGGAGACCGTGCCATGAAAGGGATGATTCTGCTGGCTTCCGTGCTCTGCGGCATGGGGTTCATCACGCTGTGCGGCTACCTGCTCTTGCAGCGCTCGCCGGAGCTGGTCGGCAAGATGATGTCCAAGCTGCAGGCGAGTGGTCGCCGCACGCTGAACCTGTCGGAGTTCCAGGCGCAGCACGCGGTGGCGTTCGCATCGGGCCATGCCTTCCTGGTGGCGCTGTGCGGCGCCGTCGGCTGGCTCATCTCGGGCAACCTGATCGGCGGCGTGGTGGCGGCGGTGGTGCTCTACCTGCTGCCCGCGCGCTGGTTCGCCTGGCAGCGCAGGAAGCGCAGGCAGCAGATCGAATCGGAGCTGCCCGATGCGCTGCTCTTCATTGCCAGTGCGTTGCGCGCCGGCAGCGCGCTGTCGGTCGCCATCCAGGTGCTGGTGCGCGACCAGCAGGGGCCGCTGGGCCAGGAGTTCGGCCTGGTGCTCAAGGAGCAGCGCCTGGGCGTGAGCTTCGACGATGCGATCCAGAAGATGTCGCAGCGCCTGGGCATTCCCGACTTCGTGCTGGTGGTGGTGGCGTTGCGCGTGTCCAAGGAAGTGGGCGGCAACCTGTCGGAGCCGCTGCAGGTGCTGGCCGAGACGCTGCGCCGCAAGGCCATTCTCGAAGGCCGCATCCAGGCGCTGACGGCGCAGGGCCGCATCCAGGGCCTGGTGATGACGCTCTTTCCGCTGCTGCTGATGGGCGTGCTCTACCTGATGCAGCCGACCATGGGCCTCCTGTTTTCCACGACGATCGGCTGGGTCGTGCTGACCGTGATCGCCATCATGCTGATGCTGGGCTACGCCATGATCCGCAAGATCGTGGCCATCGACATCTGAGGCCGTCATGCGTTCGCTGATCCTCCTGGCCATCATCTTCCTGTGCGCGACCACGGGCGTGATCCTGCTGCTCTACATGATCTCGCTGATCCGCAAGGCGCGGCCGTCGGAGCGCACGCACATGGACCCGCTGCCGCGCATGCTGCGGCTGGTGTGGCCGGTGGTGAACATCCTGCAGTTCCACGTGTCGGAGATCGCGCCCACCTCGATGCTGGTCAAGAAGAAGCGCCAGCTGCAGCTGGCGGGCCTGGAGTTCGTGCTGAAGGCCGAGGAATTCATCGCGGTGCAGGTCGTGTCGCTGATCGTCGTCGCCCTGCTCGGGCTGTGGACCGCCGGCCTGCTGGACGCGATGGCGGGCACCAAGGTGTGGGTCACGCTCGCGTCGTGCGTGGTGGGGTGGTTCTACCCGGTGATGTGGATGCGCGACCGCCGCAAGAGACGCGAGAAGGACATCCTGCGCACGCTGCCGGGCTACCTGGACATGATCACGCTGTGCTGCCAGGCCGGCCTGAGCCTCACCGGCGCGATTGCGCAGGCGGTGCAGAAGGGCCCGGGCGGTGCGCTCGGCCAGGAGTTCGACCGCATGATGCGCGAGATGCGCACCGGCGCGAGCCGCATGGACGCGCTCAATGCGCTGGCCGACCGCCTGGACAACAAGCACATCAAGAGCCTGGTCTCCAACCTCACGCAGGCCGAGTCGCTGGGTGCGAGCCTGGCCGACACGCTCTCCGCCATTTCGGACCAGCGCCGCACCGAGCGCTTCCAGATGGCCGAGAAGCTCGCCATGGAAGCGCCCGTGAAGATGATCGGGCCGCTGGTGATCTTCATTTTTCCGGTGACCTTCATCATCATCTTCTTCCCGCTGGTGATGCAGTTTCTCGAAACCCAGAAACTCTGAACCCCGTTTCATGCGCATCGTCTCCCTTCGATCCCCCCAGGCCCAGCCCTTCGGCCCCGTGCGCGTGGCCGAGCGCGGCTGGGACCGCACGCGCGGGCTGCTCGGGCGGCCGCGGCTGGCCGGCTGCGAGGGCCTGCTGATCATGCGCTGCAGTTCGGTGCACACGGTGGGCATGCGCTATCCGATCGATGTCGTCTTTCTCGACCGGCACGGCGGCATCGCGCGCGTGGTCGAGAGCCTGCGCCCGATGCGCATGGCCATGTGCCTGGGCGCGGCCAGCGTGCTCGAACTGGCCGCGGGCCAGGCGAGGCGGCTGGCGCTGCGTCCGGGGTTGAAGTTGTCGGGCTGGTAATCACACTCAGGAGAAGAAGGCCATGCATTCCACTCTTCACAAGGGCCGCCTCGCGAAGGAGCTGCGCGGGCAGCGCGGCGCCTCCATGACCGAGACGATGATCGCGCTGCCGGTGCTGATTCTTTTCGTGATGTGCGTGGTGCAGTTCGGCCTGATCTACCGCGCGCGCCTCACACTGGAATATGCGGCGCACGAGGCGGCGCGCGCGGGCTCGCTCAACAACGGCATGCCGCTGCCCTTCATCTTCCGCATCAGCAACTCGACCACGCCGGGCCTGAGCACGCTGAACAGCGCCGCGCTCGAGCTCACCACCAACGCGCTCACGCGCGGTAGCGTGTGGCAGGGCCTGGTCAAGGGCATGATGCCGCTGAACGTGAGGGATGCCAGCGTGGGCGGCATGTTCAAGGGGTGGGTCGACACCAACAAGGACCTGATCGAATCGGCCTGCATCGAGTACCTGAAYCCCACGCAGACGACCTTCGTCGACTGGGCCTTCATCGAGAACTTCGGCGAGAACCGCTGGATCGTGCAGATCCCCAACGACACCATGCGTTATCGCAAGCCCCTGCCCTACGACTTCAAGGCCAAGGCCATGAGCACCACCGTGGGCATCGGCGACCCGCTGCCGCCCGATGCGGAACTGCGCGGCAACGTGTCGAACAAGACGCTGGGCGAAGCCAGTGTGCTGCACCTGCGCGTGCACTACGGCTACCGCCTCGGGATTCCGGTGGCCAACAAGATCATCCTCACCGCGCTCAAGGGCTACCAGTTCGCGGGCGAGGCGTGGTTCAAGCTGCTGTCGGTCGATGGCGCCACCGCGCCGGGCACCGATTTCCGCCTGAACCAGCTCGATGCGTACTACATCGCCAACGGCAAGATCCCGCTGTCCGCCGATGGCGTGGTGGGCATGGAGTCGCCGATGTTCTGGCATCCGTTCTATTCGTTCGGCCCCAAGAGCGACCGCAGCATCGACCTGCAGTGGGATCCGGCGTGGAGCAACAACCTGGGCATCAACGTTCTGGAGAAGCCGCAGGACGCAATGACCAACATCTTCGCCTTCGTGCGCAACAACAGCACCGAGTGGGCCTCCCAGCTGACGGCCCGCGGCATCGACGCGCTGGCCGACAAGGTGGGCGACGGCAATTCCTTCTGCCCGGCCATCTGGGACGGCGCGGTCAAGGGCCAGCTGGACAAGGTGCCGAACCCGGGCAGCGGCCCCTGATGCGCAGGACGGCGGACGGCGCGGGCACGCTGGCGCTCTGCGCATCGACGATCTTCGTCTCGGCGTTCCTGCTGTTCCTGGTGCAGCCGCTGATCGCGCGGCAGATCCTGCCGTGGTTCGGCGGATCGGCCGCGGTGTGGACGCTGTGCCTGGTGTTCTTCCAGGTCGTGCTGCTGCTCGGCTACTTCTATGCCGACTGGCTGTCGCGGCGGCCGCTGCGCACGCAGGCCGTCGTGCATGCGCTGCTCCTGCTGGCGGCCTGCGCGACGCTGCCGGCGATCCCCGACGCGGCGTGGAAGCCGGGCGGGCAGGGCGATCCGGCGCTGGGCGTGCTCGCCGTGCTGGCCGTCACCATCGGGCTGCCCTACCTCGCGGTCTGCACCACGGGCCCGCTGGTGCAGAGCTGGGTGGCACGCCTGCATGCGGGCGATGCGCCGAGGCAGGCGCGGGTCTACCGGCTGTTCGCGCTGTCGAACCTCGCAGCGCTGGCGGCGCTGGTGGTCTATCCCTTCGTGCTGGAGCCGGTGTTCGCGCTGCATGCGCAGGCCGTCGCATGGTCGGTGGGCTTCGGGCTGTTCGCGGTGCTGGCGGTCGTCTCGGTGCTGAGGGTGGCGAAGGCGCGGCCGGCATCGGCCGTCGCCGGAACGCCTGCAGCATCGGCTGCGCCGGCGCTGCCGCTGTCGTGGGCCGACCAGGTCCTGTGGCTGGTGCTGTCCGCACTCGGCACGGTCGCACTGCTCGCGGTGTCGGCCTTCATCACGCAGGACATCGCGTCGGTACCGATGCTGTGGATCGTGCCGCTCGCGCTGTACCTGCTGTCCTTCGTGCTGTGCTTCGACAGCGACTTCTGGTATCGGCGCCGCATCTTCTGGCCCGCGGTGCTCGTGCTGGCGCCGCTGATGGGCTGGTACCTGAGCACGCCGCAGCGCTCGCTGCCGATCGCCGCAGCCATCGGGCTCTACTGCGCCGGATTGTTCGCGATCTGCATGTTCGCGAATGGCGAGCTTGCACGGGCGCGGCCTGGGCCCGCACGGCTGACGCGCTTCTACCTGCTGCTGGCGCTCGGCGGCGCGCTGGGCGGGATCTTCGCGGGCGTGATCGCCCCGCATTTCTTCAACGGCTACTGGGAGCTGCCGGCGAGCCTGGCGGTGCCGGGGCTGATCCTGCTGTGGCTCACGCGCGCGCGCCAGCAATGGGTGTGGCTGGCGTTCGCGTTCGCCATCGTGGTGGGCTTCGGGGCCTGGATCAGGCTCGCATCGGTCGCGGTGTCGCTGCCGGTGTTCTACGCGATGGTGACGGCGCTGGCCTGCCTCGCGGCGGGCTATACCGCATGGCGTGCGCGCTCATGGGCCGCGGGCGCCGGGCTGTTCGGCGCGCTGGTGTCGGTGGCCGTGGCCTGGCTCTCGATTTCCAACGTGCTCGAAGCCGACAACCGGACGATGCTGCGCGTGCGCAACTTCTACGGCGCGCTGCGCGTGGAGCAGTTCGGCATCCCGGGTGCGCTGACCGCGTCGCGCCGCCTGATGCACGGCGTGATCTCGCACGGCGAGCAGTTGCAGGGCGCGGTACAGCGAAGGCTCGCGAGCACCTACTACGGGCCGAAGTCGGGCGCGGGGCTGGCGCTGCTCACGAACCGCGGTGATACACCGCAGCGCGTGGGCGTGATCGGCCTGGGCGTCGGCACCCTCGCGGCGTACGGGCGCAGCGGCGACACGGTCCGCTTCTACGAGATCAACCCGCAGGTGACGGCGGCGGCGCGTTCGCATTTCAACTACCTCGCCGATTCGCCCGCGACGATCGAGATCGCGCAGGGCGACGCGCGGCTCCTGATGCAGCAGGAGCTCGACGCGCACGGCTCGCAGCGCTTCGATGCGGTCATGGTCGACGCCTTCTCGGGCGACGCGATCCCGATGCACCTGATGACGCGCGAGGCGCTCGCGCTCTACCGCCAGCACCTGCTGCCCACGGGCGTGATCGCCTTCCACATCAGCAACCGGCACCTGGACCTCGCGCCGGTGGTGCAGCGCCTGGCCGACGATGCGGGCATGAAGGCGGTGCGCGTTCGCTTCGAGCCCGTGCCCGGCAATCTCACGCTCGAGCACGCGTCGGAATATGTGCTGCTGACGCGCAACGAACGCTTCCTGCAGGACCCGGTCGTCCGCGAGCGCGGCGAGGCCGTCGATGCCGGCGGCGTCACGACATGGACCGACGACCACAGCAACCTGCTGGCCGCGCTGCGGTGGACGATGCGGCCCTGAGCGGAAGGAAGGGCTGCGCTCAGGCCGCCGCGTCGTGCCAGCGCCCGAGCAGCCGCGCCACCGCGCGCACGCGCTGCGTGTCGCGGCCCCAGCGGCGGCTGGCTGGCAGCTTGCGCGCCCACTTCATGCGGCGTGCCGCGTTCGCGATGCGCTCGCGCACCTCTTCGTTCACCCCGGCCAGCGCGGCATGCCAGTGCTGGCCGGCCGCCTGCGGCGCGGCGGCCTCGAGCATCATGGCCGTCGAGTGCAGGTAGCTGAGCCAGTCGCGCGCCTGGCATTCGGCCAGCGTCATGACCTCGGCGGGGTCGTCCTCGAAGTCGATGTAGCCGATCACGCCGTCGGGGCACTGCACGAGGTTGCGGTCGAAGGCCTGGCTCAGGTGCTGGCCGCGCACGTGCACGGCCGCGATGGCCGCCAGCCCCTCGCGCCACACGGCGAGCAGCGCGGCGGGGCCGGCCGCGGCGGCCTGGTCGAGGCGCTCCTGTAGCACCACGGTGGCGCGGCCGCTTTCGCCCAGGTCCGAGATCAGGAGGCCGTCGGCCTGCTGCGCCAGCACGGTCGGCACGCGCAGGCCCGCGGCCGCCAGTTGCTTGAGGCGCCGGGCCTCGGTGGCGATGGCGGCTTCGCCGCCCGGGTTGGGCACCGGCTTGATGATGTCCAGCCGCACCATGCGCGCGACCGCCGCCATCACGCGGTAGCCCCACTTTCCGTGGCGCGGGCCGGCCTTCTTGAGCCAGACACGCTCGCTGCCGAAGCGGTGGCTGGCCACGTTCTTTTCCTGCTTGGGCAGCATGGTGCGCAGGAACTCGGCGTAGTCGCCGGGTGCCGGCGGGGAGGGCAGCGCGTCGAGCGGCGCGGGTGCCGAAGCAGCGCCCTTGGCGCTGTGCAGGCGCGTCGAAGCGCCTCGTCTCAAAGGATGCATCAGGCGGGTACCTCCGCACTTCGCGCTGCGGTACGAGCTTGCTTGGGGCGGCCCGGCGCTGCGCTCATGCGGCCATTGCAAAGCCCGGCACCAGCCCGTACGGGCCCTGTGTCACGGGCTGGAAACTCTCTGCACTGGCCAGCGGCCAGTAGGTGCGGAAAACATTGTGCTGCGCGTCGAGCGGGCCGAGCAGCGCGCCCGGCTGCACCTGCATCACCAGGTTGCTCAGCAGGCGCACCTCGGTGTCGGAAATGCGGCGCACGATGTGGTGCGCGGTGATCTGCCGCGGATGGTCGAGGCCCGCGGCCTGCACCAGCTCCTGCAGCGCATGCAGCGTGCTGCGGTGGAAGTTGCGCACGCGGTCGGCCTTGGTCGGCACCACCAGCGCCTGCTGGCGCAGCGGGTCCTGCGTGGTCACGCCCGTGGGGCAGTGGCCGGTGTGGCAGCTTTGCGCCTGGATGCAGCCCAGGGCCATCATGAAGCCGCGCGCCGCGTTGCACCAGTCGGCGCCCAGCGCCATCATGCGGGCCACGTCGAAGGCGGTGATCACCTTGGCGGCGCAGCCGATCTTGATGCGGTGGCGCAAATTGACGCCGATCAGCGTGTTGTGCACCAGCAGCAGGCCTTCCTGCAGCGGCGCGCCCACGTGGTCGCTGAACTCGACCGGCGCTGCGCCCGTGCCGCCCTCGGCACCGTCGACCACGATGAAGTCGGGCGTGATGCCGGTGGCCTGCATCGCCTTGACGATGCCGAACCATTCCCACGGATGGCCGAGGCAGAACTTGAAGCCGGTCGGCTTGCCGCCCGAGAGCTCGCGCAGCCTGGCGACGAAATGCATCATCTCGGTCGGCGTGGAGAAGGCGCTGTGCGAGGAGGGCGAGACGCAGTCCACGCCCACCGGCACGCCGCGCGCGGCCGCGATCTCGGCCGTGACCTTGGGGGCAGGAAGCACGCCGCCGTGCCCGGGCTTGGCGCCCTGGCTCAGCTTGATCTCGATCATCTTCACCTGCGGGTCGCGCGCGTTGGTGCTGAAGCGCTCGGCGTTGAAGGTGCCGTCGTCGTTGCGGCAGCCGAAGTAGCCGGAGCCGATTTCCCAGATCAGGTCGCCGCCGTGCACCCGGTGGTGCTGCGAGATCGAGCCTTCGCCGGTGTCGTGCGCAAAGCCGCCCATCTTGGCGCCCTGGTTGAGCGCGAGGATCGCATTGGCCGAGAGGGCGCCAAAGCTCATGGCCGAGATGTTGAACACGCTGGCGCTGTAAGGCTGGGTACAGACCTGGACGGGGTTCGCACCCACAGGCTGGGGCGTGCCGCCGATCACGATGCGGAAGTCGTGGTCCGCGAGCTTGGTGGGCTGCATCGAGTGGTTGATCCACTCGTAGCCCGCGATGGTCACGTTGAGCTGGGTGCCGAAGGGGCGGTTGTCGGGGTCGCCCTTGGCGCGCTGGTAGACCAGCGAGCGCTGCGCGCGCGAGAAGGGCGCGGCCTCGGAGTCGCTCTCGATGAAGTACTGCCGCATCTCRGGGCGGATGTACTCCAGCAGAAAGCGCAGGTGGCCGATCACCGGGTAGTTGCGCAGGATGGCGTGGCGGGTCTGGCGCAGGTCGTGCACGCCGGTACCGCTGAGTACCGCAAAAACCGCCACCCCGACCCAGGCCAGCCACAGGTGCGGCGACACCAGCACGGCCGCCAGGCAGGCGACCAGACCGGCCACGCACAGGGCAAAGGCGCTGTAACGCGTCGGAAACGGAATAATCGTGGGCATAGAAATGAGATGACTGCCGGAGCCTGCTGCATCATAGAGGGCTGCCCCGAACTTGCCATGACGACTTCCCCCGATACCCCCCAGACCCCCACCCCCGCCCAGGAACCCCTCGGCCCCGACGATTTCGACGCCCTCGACCAGGCGCTCGACGCCATGCGCGAGCACGACGAGGAAATTCCCCAGTGGGAATTCTGCGAAGGCTTCATGGCCGCGCTGATCTGCACCCGCCGGCCCATCGCGCCCACCGAATACTGGCCCGTGCTGCTGGGCGACGGCTTTGTCCCGGCCCAACACATGGAGTTCGTCTGGAACTGGAAGCGCCGCTGGCGCGAGATCGAAGAGGGGCTCGATGCCCCCGTCGAGACGCTCGACGACGAGCGCAGCTGGCAGCCCGAGGTGCTCGACACCCGCGGCGCGATCGCCTCGCTGCCCGAGGAGGAGCGTGCCGAGGTGGCCGGCGAGGCGATCCCCTCGTTCGCCCAGGTCTGGGCGCTGGGCTTCATGTACGCGGTCGAGAACTGGCCCGAGGACTGGGCCGCGCCGCGCGACAAGGACGCCGCGCAGATGCTCGACGACGCGCTGGACAACATCGTCGCGCTGACCGAGGACGACAACGCCAAGCCCACCGTCTCGATGTACATCGACGACGGCCCGCCCAGCGTGAGCCAGCAGCGGCTGGACGATTTCGGCGCCGCCATCTGGGCGGTGTACGACCTGCGCCAGCTCTGGAAGAGCCTGGGGCCGAAGGTCGAGACGATCCGGAAAGAGGCAACGCCGGGCCGCAACGATCCCTGCCCCTGCGGCAGCGGCAAGAAATACAAGAAATGCCACGGTGAATAGCTGGGAAGTTCGGGGGATGCTTTGTTCGGCGCGCTGCTGTTCAGGGCGCGCTCACGCCGACGGTGTGCTCTGCTCCGCGAATGTCCCCCGGCGCGGCCTATGGCCGCAGGCCTCCTCCTTTATTTCGCTGCGCAGAGCACACCGCCAGCGTGATCGCTCAGCGCAGCGGTTGATCGGCCAGCACGAGAGCAGCGCTCATCGTGCACAGGGCACCGGGTGCTCCCCGCAGCGAAATAAAGGAGGAGCGAAGCGGGGGACATTCGCGGAGGGGAGTACCCGGTGGCCTGTGCACGCGCCCCGAATGCATGCACCCCGAATGCACGCGCCCTGAACAAAAACACCCCGAACACGCGCCCCTCTCATGAGCTCCGTGCCGCAACAGCGCTTGGCTGCAGAACCCCTGACGCTTCGCTCCGCCTGGGTGATGGTCCTGGCGCTCTGCGCCGGTGTCGCGTTGAGCCAGGCCTTCCGCACGGTCGGCGCCATCATGGCGAGCCCGCTGCAGGCCGATTTCAGGCTGTCGGCGCAGGACCTCGGCGTTTTTTCGGGCGCTTTCCATTTCGCCTTCGGCGCGATGCAGCTCTTCATGGGCATCGGCATCGACCTGCACGGCGTGCGGCGCACGGTGCTCGTTGCCTTTCCCATCGCCATCGCGGGCGCGCTGCTGTCGGCGGTGTCGTCCAGCTATCTCGTGCTGGTGGCCGGGCAGGCGCTGATCGGCGTCGGCTGCGCCCCCGCCTTTCTCGTGTGCACCGTGTTCATCGCGCGGCACTTTCCGGCGGCGCGCTTCGCCACCGTGTCGGGCCTCGTGCTCGCCATCGGCGGCGTCGGCATGCTGGCCACCGGCACGCCGCTCGCATGGCTGGTGCAGGCGTATTCATGGCGCGCGGGTTTCCTCGTGCTGGCTGTGACTGCGGCGCTGGCGTGGCTCGCGATCTGGTATTGGGTGCATGAGCCCGCGTCGGCCGTACCGCAAAAGAAGGAGTCGATTCCCGCGGCGATCCGCCAGTTCGGCGCGCTGTTCGCGATGCCGCACACGCTCGGCATCATGGTGCTCGGCGCGGTGACGTACGCCGCCTTCATCTCGCTGCGCGGACTCTGGCTCGGGCCGCTGATGATGGAGCGCCACGGCTACTCGCTGGTGCAGAGCGGCAACGTCGCGCTGGCGGTGTCGGTGATCTCGCTCATCGGTGCGCCGCTCTTCGGGCGCCTCGACCGCGACGGCGCCGCGCGCCGCCGCCGGATCGTGATCTGCGGGCTCGGCTATGCGGCGCTGTTCGCGCTGATCGCCTTCCTGCACTCGGCCTGGCTCGACATCTTCGGCATGGTGCTGATCGGCGTGCTCTCAGGCTTCATCGTCTGGCAGTACGCCGACGTGCGGGGGGCCTATCCGGCCGCGCTCACCGGGCGCGCGATGGCCGTCTTTACGATGGCGATGTTCCTCGGCGTCGCGCTGATGCAGTGGGGCACGGGCGTCGCGGCTTCCGTCGCGGCGGCGCACGGCGGCGATCCGCTGACGGCCGTGCTGGGCACCATCGCCACGCTGCTGGTGCTGGGCATCGCGGCCTTCGCCTGGCTGCCCGCACCGAAGGCCGTCACGTCCTGATCGCGAGCCGAGCCCTGTTCAGATCTTGAAGGCGCGCTGGATATCCGGTCGCACGAGATCTGCGTATTCGCGGTGCTTGCGGATGTAGCCCGCGATGAACTGGCACACCGGAATCACATGCAGCCCCTTGGCGCGTGCCTCGTTGAGCACGTGCTTCGCGATGCCCGAGCCCACCCCTTTGCCTTCGTGTTCGGGCAGCACCTCGGTGTGCGTGAACATGATGGCTTCGGTCAACAGGTTGTATTCGGCGTAGGCCGCGAGCTTGCCGTCGAGCGTGGCCTCGTAGCGGTGCTGCGCCTCGTTGTTGGTGAAGGTGAGTGCGGTGTTGCTCATGGTTGGCGTGCGAGGAAATTGGCGAGGTTGGCGGCGGCGGTGGCGCGCACCTTGTTGCGCAGCATCGGCGTCCAGCCCAGCAGCAGGCCCGGCGTGCCGAGCGCCTGGCGCGACCAGGTCCAGAACGGAAAGCTGTCGCGGTGCGTGGCGATCAGCCCTTCGGGCGTGAAGGTGAAGCGCGCGTCGACGCTGTTGTCGACCAGCCGGCCGGTGGCGCTGAAGCGGTAGTGCGCATCCCAGTGGGCGCTGCCTGCGGTGCCGTCGGCCTTCACGTCGCGCCAGGTCAGGCGCCACACGTCCGCGCCCTTGGCCCGGGTGGCCATGCACAGCATGCGCCACATGCCGCCGACCTCGCGCCGGCCGCGCAGGGAAAAGGCCTCGTCGTCGAACACCGCGTCGGGCGCATAGCAGGCCTCCATGGTGGCGGCATCGAGCTTCGAGAACGCGGCGTAGAAGCGCTCGATGGTCTGGGTGGGGGTGGCAGCAGCGGTCATGAGGCCTTTGTTGGGTGTTGGTGTTGCCGGATCGGCGCAGGGATGTTGTGCGAGGAAAATCATAGACCGCGCGGACACGCCGAGCCGGTTCAGCGGTGTTTCACGAAGGGAAGGTTGCGGGGGACTATTTCGTCAGCAAGCTCACCAGCGTCTGCAGCGCGTAGTGCACCGTGGCCGCGCGCACCGTGGCGCGGTCGCCGTCGAAGCGCCGGCGTTCGGTGCGGACCTGCCCGTCGACGGACCAGCCGAACCACACCGTGCCGACCGGCTTTTCGGGTGTGCCGCCCGTGGGACCGGCGATGCCGGTGACCGCGATGGCCGCGCGCGATGGCGCCGAACGCGCGATGGCGCCAACGGCCATGGCGCGCGCCACCGGCTCGCTGACGGCGCCGTTGGCGTCGATCAGCGCTGCATCTACGCCCAGCAACTGCGTCTTCGCCGCGTTGGAATAGGTGATGAAGCCGCGCTCGAACCACGCGCTCGAACCGGCAAGCTCGGTGCAGGCCGCGGCGATCAGCCCGCCGGTGCAGCTCTCGGCCGTGGACAGCAGCCAGCCTTTTTCCAGCAGCCGCTCGGCCACCACCGCCACCAGCGCGGGCGTGTCCTGGTCGGGAAGCGGCAGCAACGTCGAAGAAGAATCCATCGTGTTCACCATGCGCGCCAGAGTGCAATGAGCAGCAGCGTGCAGAAGGCCGCCACCAGGTCGTCGAGGATGATGCCGAAGCCCGCGCGCCACCAGCGCACCTGGCTGGCGTCGCGCTGCTTGAACAGCGCATCGGCCCAGGCCACCGGGCCGGGCTTGGCGGCATCGAAGACGCGGAACAGGCCGAACGCGATGGCCTGCGCGAACAGGCCGGCCGGCGTGACGAGCCACAGCACGATCCAGAACGCGATCACTTCGTCCCACACCACAGCGCCGGGGTCGGCGAGGTTCATGTCGCGCGCGGTGACCGTGCAGGCCCACCAGCCGATGGGCAGCGACGCGAGGATGATCCAGCCGATGGTGGCGGGCGTGAACCACAGCTGCATCACCGCGAAGGCGGCCCAGGCCCAGAGCGTTCCCACGGTGCCGGGCGCGAAGCGCGACAGGCCCGAGCCGAAGCCCAGCGCGATGACGTGCGCCGGATGCCCGAGCAGAAAGCGCACGGTGGGGCGGCGGATCGTGGGTTGCGGCATGGCGCCGGAGGGGATGGCGTTGGAAGAAGGAGGGGAAGCGGCTTGCATCAGGGCAGAAGTGTCGCGCATCCGGGCATCGGGCGAATCGAGTGATGTTTTATTTATCAAAGCAATAACTTGTTTAATTGATCAACCCCGCCTAGTATCCGGGCTCCTTTGTTGTTCTTCGAGTTCGCCATGCCGCCTGCTGCGTCATCTTCTTCCGCCGATCCCTCGCGCCCGATTTCGCCGCCGCCCACGGCCGCCTGGAGCGAACTCTTCACCGGCCGCAACGGCTGGCGTGCGCTGGCACTGACCGGCGGTGTCGCGCTGCATGCGGTCAATGTCCACATCGTGACCACCGTGCTGCCTTCGGTGGTGGGCGAGATCGGCGGGCTCGACTGGTATGCATGGAGCACCACGCTGTTCGTGGTCGGTTCGATCCTCGGCGCCACGCTGTCGGTGCGCCTGCTCGCGGTGCTCGGGCCGCGCGGTGCGTGCCTCGCGGCGCTCGCCGTGTTCGCTGCCGGCTCGACGGGCTGCGCACTCGCGCCGGCGATGCACTGGATGCTCGCCGGCCGCACGGTGCAGGGGCTGGGCGGTGGCTTGCTCGCGGCGCTGAGTTATGCGCTGATCCAACTGGTGTTCGCGCAGCGGTTGTGGCCGCGCGCGGTGGCGTTGGTGTCGGGCATGTGGGGTGTCGCCACGCTGTGCGGGCCGGCGGTGGGCGGGCTGTTCGCGCAGGCCGGTCACTGGCGCTGGGCCTTCTGGTTCCTGCTGCCGGTGGCCGCGGCACAGGCGCTGCTGGTCATCGTGCAACTGCGGCCCGGCGCCGGTGTACGGCATGCGCGGCCGGCCACCATGCCACGCATTCCTGCGCTGCAGATCGGCCTGCTGGCGGCTTCGGTGCTGGTGATCGCGGCGAGCGGCCTGCTGTCCGACCTGGCCTGGCAGGCGGCCGGCGTGGCGCTCGGACTCGCCATCGGCGTGGCCGCCACGCGCATCGACCGCCAGGCCGCGGTGCGGCTGCTGCCGGCGGGCGCCTATGCATGGGGCAAGCCGCTGGGCGCGATCTACGCGAGCGTCGCGCTGCTGCTGATCGGCACCACCACCGAGATCTTCGTGCCGTACTTCCTGCAGCTGCTGCACGGCCACTCGCCGCTGGCGGCGGGTTATCTCACGGCCGCGATGGCCGGCGGCTGGAGCGCGGGTTCGCTGCTGTCATCGGGGCGCAGCGGCGCGGGCGCCGACCGCATGCTGCGCGCCGGACCGGTGGCCTGCACGCTGGGGCTCGCTGCACTTGCGCTGTTGTTGCCGTCACCGGGCTACCTCGGCACGGGCTTCGAGACCTCGCTGATTGCGGTGGCGCTCGCAGCGGTGGGCCTGGGCGTGGGCATCGGCTGGCCGCATCTGGTGACGCGCGTGATGTCGCTGGCGCCCAAGGGCGAGGAAGGCCTGGCCTCCGCCTCGATCACGACGATCCAGCTCTACGGCATGGCCGTGGGCGCCGCGGTGGCGGGGCTGGTGGCCAATGCGGCGGGCCTCACGCTGCCGGGCGGCGTCGAGGGCGCGCAGTCGGCCGCGGCCTGGTTGTTCGCGAGCTTCGCGCTCGCACCCGCGCTGGCGGTGTGGCTGGCCTGGCGTGTCGTCGTTTCGCGGCGCTGGTGAGCGCGCTGCGCAAGGTTCAGGCGACGACGCCTTCCCAGGCCAGCGCCCGCTTGCGCTCGCGCACCCGCCTGGCATCGCCGCGCAGCATCGCCACCAGGTCGTAGACCTCGAACGGCAGGTGGGCGCCGCGCCAGGCCACGTGCTGGTCGGCACGGCACAGCACCAGGCGATGGGTATAGGCCTTCGGCACTTCCTCGGTCTCGATGTCGAGCACCGTGAGCGGCATGCTGTAGGCGGCGGCTGCGCGTTCGAGCGGCTTCACGTCCACGCTGCGGTCGAAACGCAGCAGCGTGTAGCCGGGCCCGAAGGCGTCGTAGAGCGAGCGGCCGTCGGCCAGCCAGAAATGCGGCGTGCGGCACCCCGGCACGGTGGAGAGCGTGAACTCGCCCATCGAGTAGGGCGGCGCCCGGTGCTCGCCGTCCGCGATGATGATCGGCGAGCCGCTGTAGAAGTAGCCGAAGTTCAGCCCGCCGCAGCAGAACTGCTGCACGTTGAGCGCGTAGGCCTCGCGCCCGATCTCGGCGCGCAGCGCATCGCCCTCGGGGCCGGGCGCTTCGATGTCCTGCGGTACCGCGCGGCGCGCGCGGATCATCTTCTGTGCATGGTCCATCGCGAAGTTCGACACCTGCTCGGTGATCGGCAGGCGCTCGGCCTCGTAGGCATCGAGGATGGCCTCGTCGCCCCAGCCCTGCACGCAGGCCCAGAGCAGCCACGAGAGGTTGAGCGCATCGGCGATGCCCGCATTCATGCCGTAGCCCGCGTACGGCACCCACAGGTGCGCCGCATCGCCCGCGAGGAACACGCGGCCTTCGCGGAAACGGTCGGCCACGAGGCGGCGGCCGATCCAGTCTTCCTTGCTGAGGATCTCGTAGGAGAAGTCGGGGCCCACGCCCAGGATGTCGCGCAGCGCCTGGTCGCGGTCGACCGAATCGAATTCGGGCTCCTCGGCGTTCAGGTGGTTGTGCACCAGCCAGGTCTCGTGCCCGTCGATGGCGAACATCGTGCCGCAGCGGCGCGGGTTCATCGCGTAGTACGACCACGCCGGCTTGCCGGGGATCATGGCGCGCAGCTGCGGCGCGCGGATGAAGGTGGACTGCACCCGCTGGATCACGGCCGTCCCTTCGAGTTTGGCGCCGATCTGCTTGCGCACGGCGGAGCTGCCGCCGTCGCAGCCGACCATGTAGCGGCAACGGACGCTGCGCGCGATGCCACTGTCCATGTCCGTTGCGATGGCGGTCACGCCGTCCCAGTCCTGCGCGAAGCCTGTGAACTGCGTGCGGTTGAGCAAGTGCACGCCCGGCAGCGCCGCCGTGTGCTTCAGGAGGATGGGCTCCAGGTAGATCTGGTTGATGCGGTGCGGCGGCTCGGGCGTGGGCCACCAGGCATCGGGGCCTTCGGTCTCGCTGTAGCGGTCGCGCCGGCACGGAATGGGAATGCGGGTGAGCTCGGCGCCCGTCACGGTGGTGCGGAACACCACGTCGTTGGGATGGTCCGCCGGCAGTCCCGCATTGCGCAGCTTCTGCGCCACGCCGAGGCGGCGAAACTGCTCCATGGTGCGCGAGGCGACATGGTTGCACTTCACGCTCGGCGGCTCCGCGAAGCGGCGGGTCTCGCAGAGGATCACCGAGACGCCGCGCGAGGCCAGGTCCATGGCCAGCGTGAGCCCCACGGGGCCTGCGCCAATGATGAGAACGTCGGCCGTCAGTGGGGTGTCGGTCATGGTTCGCCGCGTGTCAGTCGAGCTTGATCTGGGCGGTCTGGATCACCTTCGCCCACTTCTTCGTTTCGCTGCGGATGTAGGCCTCGAAGGCTTCGGTCGAACCCGGTGCGGGCTCGGCGCCGAGGTTGCGCATCGAGGTCCTGATCTGTTCGTCGCCGAGCGCGGCGTTGATCTCTGCATTGAGCCGCGCGACGATGGGCGCGGGCGTGCCGGCCGGCGCCACCACGCCGAACCAGCCGGTCGAGTCGTAGCCCGGCAGGCCCGCCTCGGCCACCGTGGGCACGTCGGGCAGCATCGGCACGCGCTGCGCGCTCGTCACCGCGAAGGCGATCAGCTTGCCGGCCCGGATCTGCTGCAGCGAGGCGGGCAGGTCGACCAGCGCGAGCTGCACCTGTCCCGCGAGCGCATCGAGCGCGGCCGGGCCCGAGCCGCGGTAGGGCACCTCGATCAGCTTCACGTCGGCCATCTGCGCGAACAGTGCGGCCGACAGATGCATCGCGGTGCCGTTGCCGCCGTGGCCCATCGAGAGCGTGCCGGGCTGCGCCTTGGCCAGTGCGATCAGCTCGCGCAGCGTGCGCGCGCCGACCGAGGGATGCCCCACGATCACGAAGGGCGTGGCTGCGACCATGCCCACCGGCTTGAAGTCCTTCACCGGGTCGAAGGGCATCTGCGGATAAAGGTTCACATTGGCGGTGAGCGCACCGGCCGCCCCGAGACCCAGCGTGTAGCCGTCGGCCTGCGACTTCGCCACCAGCGAGAGGCCCACGTTGCCGCCGGCGCCGGGCCGGTTGTCCACCACCACCTGCTGGCCCAGCTTCTCGTTGAGCCGCGGCACCAGCATGCGCACCACCGCGTCGGCGCTGCCGCCGGGCGGAAAGGTCACGACGATGCGGATGGGGTGGTTCGGGAAGTCGCCGGACGGCGCTTGCGCCAGGGCCGCGGCAGCGAAGAATGTACAAGCCGTGGTCAGCAGCAATTGCCTGCGAAGCATGTGCGCCGTGCGGGCGATCGTTGCTGTCATCGAAACTCCTTGACCGCGTTTGTACTTCGTTTTGGGCGATTGAACGCCGAGGAAATTCATTCGTAAATCGAGAAATTTCGTATCAAATATCAGTTCTCCTTATGAATGAAAACTTCGGTCCTACCTTCAGTCCCACGATCCGCCAGCTGCGCGCGTTCCTGGCTGTGCACCAGCTGCGCAAGCTCAGCGCGGCGGCGCAAAGGCTGTTCGTCACCCAGTCGGCGGTGAGCATGCTGATCCGCCAGCTCGAGGAAGGTTTGGGCACGCGCCTGTTCGACCGCACCACGCGCTCGCTCAAGCCGACCGCGGCAGCGAACGAGATGCTGGCCACTGCCGAACGCATCCTGCGCGACGTCGACTCGCTGTCGACCGGCTTTCGCGAACTGGCCACGCTCGAACGCGGCCGCGTGTCGGTGGCCATCACGCCCACGCTCGCAACCTTTCTGCTGCCCGATGCGATCCGCAGCTTCCACGAACAGCATCCGAAAGTTCGCGTGATGGTCAACGACTGCGCGCCCGACCAGTTCATCTCGCGCATCCTCGGCGAGCATGTGGACTTCGGCATCGGCACGCCCGAGCGGCCCGGCGCCGAGGTCGAGGTACAGCGGCTGATGCGCGACCACCTCGCGCTGGTGTGCCGCGACGACCATCCGCTCGCCAAGGCGCGCGTGGTGCGCTGGACCGACCTGGGCGGCCACCCCATCATCACCGTGCGGCCCGGCTACGGCGTGCGGCCGCTGATCGACGGCACCGCGGCCGATGCCGGCGTGGCGCTCGACGTGGTGAACGAGGTGTCCTTCCTCTCCACGGCGATCTGGATGACGGCCAGCGGCATGGGCGCGTCGATCATGCCCGGGGCCTTCGCGCGGGCCGCGGGCGATCCGTCGCTGGTGATCAAGGTTCTCAGCGCACCGCGCGTCTCGCGCGACATCTCGGTGGTTACCAAGCGCGGGCACTCGCTGTCGGTTGCCGCCCGCGCCTTCATCGACGCGTTGAAGCGGTCCCTATAATTTTTTGATCCACAACAACCGGGAGGGCCCGCCCCATGAGAACTTTCATTCAACGCATGGGCGCCCTGTCGCTCCTCCTGGCCTTCAGCTTCATGCTAGCGGCCTGCGGCAACAAGGAGGCCGAGCAGCGCGCGGCCTTCATCGAGTTCCTCCAGACCCGTGTGCTCGACAAGCCCGGCCTGCGCGTGCCGGCGCCGAGCGAGGAGCAGAAGGCGTCGTTCGGCGACTATGCGAAGCACTACGCGGTGATCACCGATTTCAATGAAGGCATGAACAAGTCGGTGAGCCAGCCGATGGGCGAGGTCATGGCCAAGGGCGCGCTGCGCTCCATCGCCGACCTGTCCTCGCGGCGCGACGACCTCAAGGCCGCGAAGGATGGCCTCGCCGGCTTGCGCAGCGCCCTCGACCAGCAGCTCGCCAAGGCCGATGCGGCCCGTGCCCAGCTCAAGCAGCCCGACGACCTGAAGCAGGTCTACGACAAGGCCTACGAGAAAACCGTGGCGGCGCCGGCGGCCACCTTCAAGGAAGTGTTCCCCGCGCTCGACACCGTGTTCGACGGCGCATTGACCGTGGGCGACTACCTGCAGCAGAACAAGTCGAAGATCCAGATCTCGGGGTCTTCGGTCACCGTGACCGATCCTGCCGTGCAGGCTGAGCTCAACAAGATGCTGCAGAACCTCAATGGCCAGTCCGCGGCCATCAACGCCGCTCAGCGCAAGATGCAGGCGATGGTGCGCGGAGGCTGATCAGACGAAGTGGTCGAACGAGCCGAAGCGCTGGGCAACCGGCGCCCCGCTCGCGTCCACGATGCGCAGTCCGGCTTCGGCATCGATGCGGCCGATGCGCGTCACGCGCGTCGCACTGTCCTTGCCGGCCTGTTCGACCGCAGCGCGCGCCGATGCTGGCGCGGTGAAGACCAGTTCGTAATCGTCGCCGCCCGACAGCGCGCAGGTTCGCAGAATCTCCTGGCTCAGGCCGGGTGCCTCGACTGAAATCAGGGCGGTCGCCGCGTCGGCATCGAGCGTCGCTCCCACGCTGCTCGATCCGAGGATGTGACCCAGATCGCCGATCAGCCCATCGCTCACATCCACTGCCGACGTGGCCGTGCCGCGCAGCGCCTGTCCCAGTGCAACGCGCGGCGTCGGTTGCTCCATGCGCATGCGCGCCGACTCGAACGCATCGGCCGACAACGCGACCGTGCCGCGAAACACCTCGAGCGCCAGCCGCGCATCGCCCAGCGTGCCGCTGACCCAGATGTCGTCGCCGGCGCGCGCACCCGAGCGCAGCAGCGCCGCGCCGGCGGGGACTTCGCCGAACACCGTGATGCAGATGTTGAGCGGGCCGCGCGTGGTGTCACCGCCCACCAGCTCGCAGCCGTGCGCGTCGGCCAGCGCGAAGAGGCCGCGCGAGAAGCCTTCGAGCCAGTGCTCGTCCACGCCCGGCAATGCCAGCGCGAGCGTGAAGGCCAGTGGCTTCGCACCGCAGGCCGCGAGGTCGCTGAGGTTCACCGCCAGCGCCTTGTGGCCGAGCCGCGCCGGATCGACCGTCGAGAGAAAGTGCCGCCCCTCGACCAGCATGTCGGAGGACACCGCGAGCTGCATGCCCGGCGCGGGCGCGAGCAAGGCGCAGTCGTCGCCCACGCCCAGCGGCGAGCGCTTGGCGGGGCGCTTGAAATAGCGTGTGATCAGGTCGAATTCACCCATGGGGTGGAGCATAAGGGCTGAGGGGGCAAGCGACGGCTGGATCGATCTCGTCGGGAGTTGCCTCGGAGATTGCCGGACCTCGCGCGCTCCGGCTAGAGTCGAGTGAAAAGAGGGAGAAATTCAGTGTCTCTAACGCTTGGTTCAGTCTTGCTGCTTTCGGGTCTTGCCGTCGCGTTTGCAGCGCAAGTCGGCATCGCTCTGCATGCTTTCGCGGGGAACCCGGGCAAAGGTCTTCTTTGCCTTTTCGTGCCTCTCTACGTGTATGTCTATGCGAGACGGCACAAGGTCGGGGTCTGGCTGATGCGCGGCTGGTATTTGGGCATTGCAATGTTCATTGTCGGCGCCACGCTCGCTTCGTGAAGTGGGTGGCGGCAGCCAGCAGGTAGCGGCCGTTCAGGCCGCCGCGCCCCTGAACCGCAGCGCCGCCTGCCGCACCACCTCCGCCAGCAGCCGTTCCTTGCCCTGTTTCTCGCGCAGCCAGCGCGCGTCGTTGCGGTTGGCCTCCACGCTGGTGCGCAGTTCGCCCAGCGCCTGCGTGGCATTGAGCGCCTCGCTGTGCCATTCGAGCTGCGTCATCGTCATGAGGATGTGGTCGCGCAGCGGCATGTGCTGGCCGGTGGCCGGGTCCACGTACACCGCGTCGAGCCCGAAGCGGCAGGCCTGGAAGCGGTTGTAGGTGTAGACGAGGTAGTCGTCTTCCGTCGGCTCGAAGGGCTGCTCCTGCAGGAACCAGGCGGCGAGCGACTGCACATAGCCTGCGAGCGCGGCGGCGCGCTCGACGGTCAGCGGCGTGTCGAACACGCGGATCTCGATGGTGCCGAACTCGGGCTTGGGGCGGATGTCCCAATAAAAGTCCTTCATGCTGCGCACGACGCCGGTGCGGGTCATGCGCTCGAAATACGCCTCGAATTCCTTCCAGCTCAGCGTGAACGGCGCGCGGCCCGAGAGCGGGAATGCGAACACCGAGTTGAGCCGGGCCGAGTCGAACTGCGTGTCCTGCCCCTGCACGAACGGCGAAGAGGCCGAGAGCGCGATGAAGTGCGGGATGTAGCGCGACATGCGGTGCAGCATCAGCAACGCCGCATCGGCATCGGGGCAGCCGATGTGCACATGCTGGCCGAAGATGGTGAACTGCTTCGACAGGTAGCCGTAGAGTTCCGACAGTTCGCGAAAGCGCGGCTTGTCGTAGATGCGCCGCTCGTGCCATTGCTGAAAGGCATGCGTGCCGCCGCCGACCACCGCGATGTTGAGCTTGTCGGCATTGCGGATCAGCGCCTCGCGGATCGGCGAGAGTTGCTTGATCACGTCTTCGGCCGAATGGCAGATGTCGGTCGAGATCTCGATCATGCTCGAGGTCATCTCGGGCACCACGCTGCCGGGCAGCGGCGTCTGCGCCATCAGCCGCAGCATGTCTTCGGCATACGGCGCGAGGTCGTAGTCGTGCGTGTTGACGAGCTGCAGCTCGAGCTCCACGCCGAGCGACAGCGCTTCGGACTTGTTGAAGGGCTCGAGCTTGACCGCGCGGCTCTCGGGGTCCGCCGGCAATGGCGCCGAGCGGACGTCGTCGCTGTCCTTGTCGGGATGGGGGTCTATGGTCGGGAGGGCGGTGCTCATCGCTGCGTGTCCTCGGTGGTGCTGAAGGCCTGGGGTGCCCACGGTACCGAACTCTCGCCCACCGCGTGAATGGCCACCGTGGCGAGCACGGCGCCCACCAGCTCCATCAGGAGGATCGAGGGCAGGGCCACCTGCGTGATCATGGTGCCGAGCAGCGGCGAGGCGGTGGCGAAGTTCGATGCGATCAGGAGTGCGATCGACGACAGCGGCGACATGGCGCAGCCGACCCAGAAGGCCTGCTTCCAGCTTGCGCCGCTGCCCGGGTTGGCGATGGCCACGCCGGAAATCTTGGCGACCATGCGCACGCCGATCACCGCCAGCACCACGCTGGCCACCGGCAGCGTCCAGTCGGCCTGCGCCGCCACGATCGACACCAGCACGAACATCAGCATGGTGAGCAGCGAGGCCGCGGTGCCCAATTGCCGCTGCCAGGCCCAGGGCTTGGGATTGAGCGTCTTGAGCAGCACACCGCCGATCAGCGCCGCCAGCGGTGCGGAGCCGCCGATGTGCGCGGTGAGCGCTGCGCCCGCCGCGATGATCGCGAGCAGCAGGATCGAGGTGTTTTCGCTGGTCGGGCTCATCACGCGCAGCGCCGAGCGAAGGGCCAGCGCCATGACCGCGCCGACCACGAACGACAGCCCCAGCACCACCGCCACGGGGTAGAGCTTCTGCAGCAGCGTCTGCGGCGCGCGCTCGATCAGCCCGGCCTGGGCATAGCCGAGCGCCAGCGCATAGAAGGTGTTGAGCGTGGACAGCGTCATCGCGCGCTCGGTGACGGGGCCCGCGGCGCGGGTGTCGATGATCACGCGGCTCAGCACGGCCGGCGAGGCGACGATGGCCATCAGCGCGATGGGGTTGGCCACCGGATCGGGCATGCCCAGCAGGTGCAGGACCCAGAACACGCCGAAGTAGGTCAGCGTGGCTTCGAGCAGGCTCTGCACCAGCACCATCGGGTTGTGGCGGAACCAGCGCAGCGGCAGCCGGCCGCCGGCCTCGAACAGCACCACGGCCACGCCCAGTTCGAGCAGGAACAGGCTGATGCCGCGCAGCGGCCAGATCGCGCCCTCGAAGCCGGCGAAACCCACGACCGTTCCCACCAGCGAGTAACCGACCACCTTGGGAAGTCCCAGGTAACGGCGCACCAGGTGGCCGGAGGCGGCCGCCGCCGCCAGCAGCAGCGACCACAGCACGGTGGGCAGGCCGGCCGAAGGGCGAACCCATTCGGACCAGAAGCCCAGCAGATCGTTGATGAAGCTCGTCAGGTTCATGCGGGTAGGAAAAAGCTCACAGGCCGGCTGCGCCAGCGCGCCCAGATGGCGCTGCGGATGCGCGCGCGGTCATCGAGGCTCACGCTGTGCGCGCGCAGCGCAAGGCGAAAAGCAAAATAGAAACTCACGCTCACATTGAGCGCGCCGATCACCGGGATCGCCGCCACCGCCCACCAGAGTGCGGGCTGCTGCAGCACCGCCACGCCCGTGGACGCTGCTGCGGCGGCGATCTGCCCGGCCGAGAGTGTCACGTGGCGCACGTCCAGCCCGAGCCCGAAGAAACCCGCGAACGCAGGCAGCAGTCCGAGCATGAGTCCCAGCGAGATGTTGGAGGCGAAGCCTGAGATGTGTGTGCGCATGAAGGTGGCCCAGCGGCGAGCCCGGGCGGCGCCCAGAAAGGCGCCGATGCGTGGGTTGTAACGCATGGCGGAGTCCAGGCGATGCAGGACAAAGGCGTTTTCTGTCCATCCGGCGACGATGCTGGCCGAAAACAGCAGGATGCCGGTGATTGCGGCAAAAAGCGCGGTCGGCCCGAGCAGCGAGAGCGAATTCAGCGTGGCCGCGGCATGCGCCGCGTCGAGCAGCGGCCGGCCGAGCGCGTACTGCACCAGGAGCGCGAGGCCGATCATCGCGGGCACCACGACCCCCACGTTGCCCAGTACGGCAGCCACCTGCGAGCGCACGAGGTTGGCCACTTCGTCGACGAAATCGTCCACCGCCGCGTCGGACTTGATGTCGCGCAGCCGCGCCGCCAGCGCCGGTGCCGTCATTGCGGGCTGCTTGGTGGCGAGCGTCAGGTGCAGCAGCTGGATCGCGACGAAGCTCGCGGCATACATCAGGCCCGAGGCCAGGCCGCTCCAGAAGGCCGACAGGGCCAGCGCGTAGATGCAGAACTTGAGCAGCACCGTCACGGCGGTGAGCGCGCCGCCGCCCGCGGCCTTCTTCACCATCTGCAGGTAGCTGGCACGGTCGCGGGTGATGTAGTGCTCGCCGGTCTCGGCGCTGCGTTCCGTCACCTTGGCCGCGAGCATCGACGAGTTCGACGCGATCAGCGCGCGGATGCTGTTGCGCTCGCCGCCCGCCAGCACCAGCTTGCCGACCAGGCGCGCCACGCTGGGGGCGGGCGAGGGCGACATGAGGCAGTCGAGCAGCTCGCGGATGCGCAGCACGCGCTCGCGCAGCTGGCGCAGCCGGAACACGAGGCCGACCGAGATGCCGTTGTCTTCGAGGTGCGCGTAGACCGACGAGGCACTGGCGCGGCAGGCGTCGAGCCGGTCGCGGAAGGCCACGAAGGCGGCCTGCAGGGCTTCTTCGCTTTCCTGGCCGGGCGACTGTTCGAACATCTGCTCGCGCAGCGCGTCGAGGTCGGCCATCAGCGCGTGGAAGGGGCGCGTCTCGTGGTGCTCCGCGCTGATGCGCAGGCGCAGCTCCGGCGAAAAGCCGGCCGCCACCACCTGGCTGCCGCAGTAGGTGACCGCGTCCATCACGGTATGGCGCCAGCGCGGCGCGCCGTCGGTGGCCACCGTGGCGTGGTCCGGATCACCCAGCAGCGCCCCGATGCGCGCGAGCTGGGTCTCGTCGAGCAGCGCGATCCAGCCCGCATCGAACACGCCGGGCAGCACCATGCGGAACAGGTCCGACGCATCGGTGGTCTCGGGCGTGCCGGGCAGGATCTTGCGGCGCAGCCGTTCGCTGAGCTCGCTCACGAAGGCGGTGCGCGGCGCGAAGCCGTAGTCGGCCAGCAGCGTGGTCAGGTCGACCGTCTGCGTGAAAACGCGCCACCAGGCGCGCAGCCGCTCGCGCAGCTCCGGCCGCGCCTCGATGGCGTCGAGCAGCAGCGACACACGGCCCATGGCCGCCTGGGGCGACGCGCGGTCGCCGCGCAGCCAGTCGAAGAGATCGATGAGCCAGATGTGGCGCTGCGCCACATCGGCCGTAGGGTCGAGGCCGGCAAGCAGCCCCTGCAAGTCGCGCGATGCAGCAGCCATGAGGGTGAGGTATCCAATGCAATGCGTGAAACACCGCGGAACCGGCTTTGCCGGGCCGCCGGTGTTGCCCCCGGCGAGGGGGAAGGCGTAGCGACACGAAGTGCGCGAAGCCTGGGGGAGTGCCTAATGCAGCACCCGCGAAACGGGTGCGCCGCCGATATCGGCCTCCAGCACGAACATCGGAATCGGCACGTCGAAGCGCTCGCCTTCCTCGGTCACCACGAAATAGCTGCCGTGCATGGTGCCGCTGGGCGCCTGCAGCCGGCAGCCGCTGGTGTAGCGGAACGATTCGCCGGGCGCCAGCAGCGGCTGCTGGCCGATCACGCCCAGGCCTTTCACTTCCTGCGCATGGCCGGAAGCGTCGTTGATGAGCCAGTGGCGGGCGATCAGTTGCGCCGCCACCGCACCCACGTTGGTGACGGTCACCGTGTAGGAAAAGGTGTAGATGTTGTCCTTCGGGGAGGACTGGTCGGCCAGGTAGCGCGGTTCGACCTGTACGCTGAAGGGGCTGTGTGACATGCGCGGATGGTAACGGAGGCCTTTCCTCGGACATCCGCCGGCTGCGAGAATCCTGGGTTATGAGCACCCCGTTCCGCATTGCGCCCTCGATTTTGTCCGCCGACTTCGCGCACCTCGGCCAAGAACTGACCGACGTCATAGCGGCCGGCGCCGACTGGATCCATTTCGACGTGATGGACAACCATTACGTGCCGAACCTGACCTTCGGCCCCATGATCTGCCAGGCGCTCAAGCCCTACGCCAAGACCGCCGATGGCACGCCGGTGCCGGTCGATGTGCACCTCATGATCCAGCCGGTCGACGCATTGGCGGCCTCTTTCGCGCAAGCGGGCGCCGACTACATCAGCTTCCACCCCGACGCTTCGCCCCATGTGCACCGCAGCATCCAGGCCATCAAGGCCGCCGGCTGCAAGGCGGGGCTGGTGTTCAATCCGGGGCTCGGGCTCGAGGCGCTCGACTGGGCCATCGACGACATCGACCTGATCCTCATCATGAGCGTGAACCCCGGTTTCGGCGGCCAGAGCTTCATCGACTCGGCCCTGCGCAAGATCGAACTGGCGCGCAAGCGCATCGAGCAGAGCGGGCGGGACATCCGCCTCGAAGTCGACGGCGGCATCAAGGCCGACAACATCGCGCGCGTGGCCTCGGCCGGCGCCGACACCTTCGTGGCCGGCAGCGCGATCTTCAATGCCAAGGACTACGGCGTGGTGATCGCCGACATGCGCAAGCAGCTCGCCGGCGTCAGCGCCTGACCTTCCCGTTGTAGACGCGGTCGGCCTCCAGCCCTCGGTCGGTGTCGACCACGCCGCGCTCCACGTCTTCAAGGGCCTGCCGGCCCACCTCGGGCGCCTGGCCGTCCTGGGCTTCCTGGCTGTCCGACGACTGGTCGTGCTCGTGCGGCAGGCGCGGCGCCGAGTCGCCGCCCTGTTCGACCTTGGTCTTGCCGCCGCCCGCGTCCTTCACGGGATCGTTCGGATCGCTGGCCGGGGTCTTGCTTTTTGGCTTGGGCTTGCTCATGCGGGGACTCCTTCGTGGCATTCCTGCGCAGGAGCGTGCTCGGCGGCGGGCGCCGAAGCGGTAGGACATGCGAGGCAGGCCCTGTAGGTGGCTGCTTCGGCGCTACGAAACAAATAGCGTCTTTGCGCACAGGGCAAGCCCTCCGCAATAATCCCCGCATGTCTTCCGATCCTTTTGCCGGCGTGGCGACCGACAGCCTGCGCATCCACACCTTCGCCTCGCTGAAACCCGGTCCGCGCCTGCTCGTGATCGGCGGCGTGCATGGCGACGAGACCTGTGGCACCGCGGGCATCGAGCGCATCCTGGCCGAGTTCGACGACGGTGCGCTGCAGCTGCGACGCGGCGAGCTGACGATGGTGCCCGTCGCCAACCCGTTGGCCCGCCGGCGCCTGCAGCGGGAAGGCGAGCGCAACCTCAACCGCCTGTTCCGCCCGACCGAGGAACCCGCGGACTACGAAGCCCGCATCACCAACCGGCTGGCCCCCGTGATCGCCCGCCACGAGGTGCTGCTCGACCTGCATTCCTTCCAGAGCGAGGGCGAGGCCTTCGCGATGATCGGCCCGCGCGACAACAGCGGCCGGCTCGAACCCTTCGCGCGCGCCTACGAAGAAGGCCAGCTCGCGCTGCATATCGGCACGCCCATCGTGGTGGAGGGCTGGCTCGACATCTACGCCGCCGGGCTGGCGCAGCGTGCGGGCGGCACGCCGGCCGACGAGGCCGCGCTCGACTTCGGCCGCGGCACCAACGAATACATCCGCAGCTGCGGCGGCTACGGCGTCACGCTCGAGTGCGGCCAGCACCAGGACCCGCAGGCGCCCGAGGTGGCGTGGCGCGCCATCCGCCGCACGCTCGCGCTGCTGGACATGGCGCCCCTGCCGCCGGGCCTGTCGGGCGCCCCGGTGCAGCCGCCGAAGCTGCTGCGCCTTTCGAGCGTCACCGACCGCCTGCACGAGGAAGACAACTTCGTGCGCGACTGGGCCACCTTCGACGAGGTGCAGCGCGGCGAGCCCATCGGCATGCGCCACGACGGCACGCTGGTGAGTGCGCCGGATGACGGTTTCATCGTGTTTCCCAACGCGCTCGCGCTGCCGGGCGCCGAGTGGTTCTACTTCGCGCATCCGAGCGAACGCGTGCTCGGGCCGGTGACCGGCAGCGCCTGACGCCGCATTCCTACATCGCCCGGCTGCGGGCGACGCACATTCCGATACTGAAGGAGTGTGCCCATGCCCCCCTCGAAAAAAGCCTCCGCGCCACGCGTCCTGTGGAAGGGCGCGATCAGCTTCGGCCTCGTCCACATCCCGGTGGCGCTCTACACGGCCACCACCGACCACGGCATCGACTTCGACTGGCTCGACAAGCGGACCATGGACCCGGTCGGCTACAAGCGCATCAACAAGAAGACCGGCAAGGAAATCCCGCGCGAGCAGATCGTCAAGGGCGTGGAATACGAGGACGGCGAGTACGTGGTGCTCAGCGACAAGGAGATCGCGGCCGCCTATCCCAGGACCACGCAGACCATCGAGATCGAGACCTTCGTTCCGGCGAACGGCATTCCCTTCGTGTTCCTCGAACGGCCGTACTACGTCGCGCCCATCAACCGCGGTGCCAAGGTCTATGCGCTGCTGCGCGAAACGCTGCAACGCAGCGGCCGCGTGGGCGTGGCCCGCGTCGTGATCCAGACCAAGCAGCACCTCGCGGTGCTGGTGCCCGTCGGGCCCGGCCTGGTGCTGAACCTGCTGCGCTGGGGCGCCGACATCCGGCCCTGGACCGATCTGCCGCTGCCCTCCGAAGACGCGAAGAAGGCAGGCCTGAGCGAACGCGAGCTCAAGATGGCCAGGCAGTTGGTCGACGACATGAGCGCCGAATGGGACCCCACCGAATTCAAGGACGAGTTCAAGGACGAGATCCTGCGCCTGATCGACCGCAAGGTGAAAGCGGGCCAGACCGAGACCGTGACGCAGCCCGAGCCTGAAGAAGACCAATCCAGCGAGCGCCGCGGTGCCGAGATCATCGACCTGACCGAGCTGCTGCAACGCAGCCTGCGCAAGGGCGGTGGGAAGGCGAAAGCAGCCGAAGAAGACGAGGAAGAAGAAGCGCCACCGGCCAAGCTCGCGGCCAAGAGGCGCAAGCCTGCCGCGAAGACCGCCGCAAGGGCCGCTTCCAAGACCGCCGCCCGCCATCGCCGCGCGGCTTGAGGCGCCTTCGCCATGGGGACCACCGCATCGACCGCGCGCAAGGCGCTCGCCCGCTACCATGGCAAGCGCGATTTCTCGCGCACGCCGGAGCCCAGGACCGGCGGCCGCAGCGGCAAGCGGGTGCTGTCCTTCGTCATCCAGAAGCACCACGCGAGCCATCTGCACTACGACTTCCGGCTCGAACTCGACGGCACGCTCAAGAGCTGGGCCGTGCCCAAGGGGCCTTGCCTCGACCCGACGGTCAAGCGCATGGCGGTGCATGTCGAGGACCACCCGATGTCGTACGCGGATTTCGAAGGCACCATCCCGCCCAGGCAGTACGGCGCGGGCACGGTGATCGTCTGGGACCGCGGCGACTGGTTGCCCGACGGCGATGCGCGCAAGTCGCTCGCGGCCGGCAAGCTCAAGTTCGAGCTGCGCGGCGAGAAGCTCCATGGCCACTGGACACTGGTGCGCATGCACGGAAAGGGCGATGAGAAGCACGAGCCCTGGCTGCTCATCAAGGAGCGCGACGGCGAGGCGCGCGATCTCTCCGACTACGACGTGCTCGAAGAGCAGCCGGCGAGCGTGCTGACCGGCCGCGGCGTGGACGAGGTGGACAGCCCGCCGAAGAAGAAGGCGGGGGTCAAGGTGCCTGCCAAAAAGACGGCGGCAAGGAAGGCCGCGGCAAAGGTCGCGCTGCCCGCCGCCTTCCAGCCCCAACTGGCCACCCTCGCGGCCTCGCCGCCGCCTTCGCCCGACGACTGGCTCTACGAACTCAAGTTCGACGGCTACCGCCTGCTCACCCGCATCGAGAAGGGCAAGGTGCGCTGCTTCACCCGCAACGGCCTCGACTGGACTGCCAGGCTGCCCGCGCTCGCCGAGGCGCTCGCGAAGCTTTCCACCGGTTCGGCCTGGCTCGACGGCGAGATCACCGTCGAGGGCGACAACGGCGCGCCCGACTTCCAGGCACTGCAGAACGCCTTCGACCGCGGCGCCACCGCAGCCATCGTCTACTGGCTGTTCGACGCGCCTTTTCTCGACGGTCATGACCTGCGCGACACGCCGGTCGAAGAGCGGCGCGCGCTGCTCGCCCGCCTGCTCGGCAAGAAGCCCCCGGCGCCGCTGCGGCTGAGCGAGGCCTTCGATGCCCCGCCGCGCGACCTGCTTGCCTCGTCGGCGCGCATCGGCTTCGAGGGCATTGTCGGCAAGCGCAAGGGCTCGCCCTATGTGTCGCGCCGCTCGCCCGACTGGATCAAGCTCAAGAACCAGCTGCGCCAGGAGTTCGTGATCGGCGGCTACACCGCGCCCAAGGGTGCACGCGCGGGCTTCGGTGCATTGCTRCTGGGCGTGCACGACGAGGCCTCCGGGCGCTTGCGCTACTGCGGCAACGTCGGCACCGGCTTCGATGCGGGGCGTCTTGCCGACATCAAGGCGCGGCTCGACAAGCTGGCCACCGGCGATTGCCCCTTCGATCCGGCACCGCGCGGCGCGAAGGCGCAGTGGGTCAGGCCCACGCTCGTGGCGGAAGTCTCGTTCGGCGAATGGACCCGCGAAGACCGCGTGCGCCAGGCCGTGTTCCAGGGGCTGCGCACCGACAAGCCCGCGGGCGACATCCAGCGCGAGCGGGCGAAGCAGCCCACGGCATCGGCAACGAAGAAGGGAGCGACCCCAGCCATGGCCCAGAAGATCACCCACGCCGACCGCGTGATCGACGCGCAAAGCGGCACCACCAAGGGCGCGCTGGCCGCCTACTACGGCAGCGTGGCCACGCTCATGCTGCCGCACCTGCGCGGCCGGCCCGTCGCACTGGTGCGTGCGCCCGATGGCGTGGGCGGCGAGCTGTTCTTCCAGAAGCACCTGCAGAACCGCGAAATACCCGGCGTGCGCCTGCTCGACCCCGCGCTCGATCTGGGCCACGAGCCGCTGCTGCAGATCGACACCCGAACCGGCCTGCTCGGCGCCGCGCAGATGAACGTCATCGAGCTGCACACCTGGAACGCCACCTCGCGCGCGATCGACCGGCCCGACCGCATGACCTTCGACCTCGACCCCGGCGAAGGCGTCGCGTGGCCGCAGATCCAGGAAGCCACGTTGCTGGTGCGCACCCTGCTCGACGAACTGGGCCTGCCCGCCTTCCTGAAGACCAGCGGCGGCAAGGGCCTGCATGTGGTGGTGCCGATCCGCCGCCAGTACGGCTGGGAGGCCGTCAAGGGCTTCTCGCAGGCCGTGGTGGCGCACCTGGCGCAGACCATTCCGGAGCGCTTCGTCGCCAAGAGCGGTCCGCGCAACCGCGTGGGGAAGGTGTTCGTCGATTACCTGCGCAACGGCTTCGGCGCGACCACCGTCAGCGCCTGGTCGGCGCGTTCGCGCCCGGGGCTGGGCGTGTCGGTGCCGCTGGCGTGGGACGAACTGCCCGCGTTGACGGGCGCCGCGCAGTGGACCGTTGCCAATGCCGGCGAGCGCTTCTCGACCGGCAACAAGCCATGGGCCGCGATGGAGCGCAGCCGCAAGGGGCTCGCCGCGGCGATGAAGACACTGGGCTACGAGCCGGAGTGACCCCGGTCGCCCGCTACGGCAGCACTTCCCTGGTCGTCACCTCGAAGCGCTGCAGCGTGTTCGCGCCGAACACCATGGTGATCGGCACGTCCGCCGCGTCGCGCCCGCGCGCCATCACCACGCGGCCGATGCGCGGCTTGTTGTGGCGCGCATCGAAGGTGTGCCAGCGGTCGCCCAGGTACACCTCGAACCAGGCGCTGAAGTCCATCGGGGAAGGCACCGGCGCAATGCCGATGTCGCCCAGGTAGCCGGTCACGTAGCGCGCGGGAATGTTCATGCAGCGGCACAGCGTGATCGCCAGGTGCGCGAAGTCGCGGCACACGCCGGTGCCTTCGCGGAAGCCTTCCAGCGCTGTGCGGGTGGCGCGTGCGCTCTGGTAGTCGAAGCGCAGATGCCGGTGCACGTAGTTGCAGATGGCCTGCACGCGGCCCCATCCCGGCGCCACGTTCGCGAAGTTGGCCCAGGCGAACTGCAGCAGCTCGCTGTCGACCTCGCAGTAGCGGCTCGGCAGCACGAAAGGCAGCGTGGACACCGGCAGGTCGGCCGCCGCGTGCTCGGTGGCGCCGAGGTCGACCGGGTCGGGCGCGCCGGTGTCGTACACGGTGGCTTCGTTGCGCAGCCGCACGCTGCTCACGCCAAGGGGCACATGCACGCGTGCGCACTGGTTGCCGAAGCCGTCCCGGTAGTGGTCGGTGACCAGCGGCGGGCTGATCGTGATGTGCTCGCTGCCCTGGATGTCGATGGCCCGCGACGGATGCACCTGCAGCATGTAGATCAATGCCGTGGGGGCGGTGACGCCGAGCTCGATGTCGAAACCGATCCTGATCTGCATTGAAGTTCTTCCCTGGTGAGCCGGGGTGCGCCGGTGCGCGAGACAGAAGACGACAAGCACGTTTGATGCCGTCGTTGCCCCATGCTATGCGATGCGCCCGAAAAGCCGCGCTGCGACAAGACGCGAAACGGCGTAGGCCGCCGCGAGGCGCTGTCGGTGCGCTCCTACTGCGGGGACGCCTGCTCTCCCACATGCGAGGGAGGGCCGCCACTACGGGTGGCAGCCGGCGCAAAACGTAACCTTGGGTGCTGTTTCTCAATCCCGTTCGATCTCGGTCTCCTTGGAGGGAAATCATGGAGTTTTCATCGCTGTTCGACGTGTTCGCAGGTGGGTTGGGAGACGAAATCCTGATCTGGGCGGTCGCCGCCGTCGCAGGCTGCATCGGCCTGATCGCACTGGTGAATGTGCTCGACATGTTCATCGACAACAACGAAGCGGGCTGAGCGCCCATCCATGAAAGATTCCAGGTCTTCGATGACGCCACAGAACAAGGCAGCCGCAGGCCGCCGCGCCAGCACCGCCAAGACGGGTGACGGCAGCAACGCCAAGCAGCTGCAGCTCGACGGCTTCACCACCGAGCATCCGACGCACCTGACGACCAACCAGGGGCTGCAGATACCGGACAACCACAACTCGCTCAAGGCGGGCGTGCGCGGACCCACGCTGCTCGAAGACTTCATCCTGCGCGAGAAGATCACGCACTTCGACCACGAGCGCATTCCCGAGCGCGCGGTGCATGCGCGCGGTTCGGCGGCGCACGGCCATTTCCAGGTCTACAAGTCGATGTCGCAGTTCACCTGCGCCGACTTTCTGCAGGACCCGGACGCGAAGACGCCCGTTTTCGTGCGCTTCTCGACCGTGGCCGGCTCGCGCGGATCCGCCGATACGGTGCGCGACGTGCGCGGCTTCGCCGTCAAGTTCTACACCCGCGAAGGCAATTACGACCTGGTGGGCAACAACATTCCGGTGTTCTTCATCCAGGACGCGATGAAGTTCCCCGACCTGATCCACGCCGTGAAGCCCGAGCCGCACCACGAGATGCCGCAGGCCGCGAGCGCGCACGACACCTTCTGGGACTTCGCCTCGCTCATGCCCGAGACCACCCACATGCTGATGTGGGCGATGAGCGACCGCGCCATTCCGCGCAGCCTGCGCATGATGGAAGGCTTCGGCGTCCACACCTTCCGCTTCGTCAACAGCCGCGGCGAGAGCCACTTCGTGAAGTTCCACTGGAAACCCAAGCTCGGCATCCATGGCCTGGTGTGGGACGAGGCACAGAAGATCGCGGGCAAGGACGCCGACTTTCACCGCCGCGACCTGTGGGAGGCCATCGAGAACGGCGACTTCCCCGAGTGGGAGCTTGGCGTGCAGATCGTTCCGCAGGACAAGGAGCACTCGCTCGGCTTCGACCTGCTCGACCCCACCAAGCTGATCCCCGAGGAAATGGTGCCCGTGCAGCGCATCGGCCGGCTGGTGCTCAACCGCAACCCCGACAACTTCTTCGCAGAGACCGAGCAGGTGGCCTTCCACCCCGGCCACGTGGTGCCGGGCATCGACTTCAGCAACGACCCGCTGCTGCAGGGCCGGCTCTTCTCGTACACCGACACGCAGATCTCGCGCCTGGGCGGCGCCAACTTCCACGAGCTGCCGATCAACAAGGGCGTGTGCCCGTTCCACAACTTCCAGCGCGACGGCATGCATCGCCAGACCATCTCGCGCGGCCAGGTGGCCTACGAGCCCAACACGCTGGGCGGCGACACGGAGTTCCGCGTCGATGGCGGCAGCAACGGCTTCCAGTCGTTCCCCGACGAGGTCGAGTCGCCCAAGGTGCGCCGCCGCAGCCCGTCGTTCGACGACCACTTCACGCAGGCGCGCCTGTTCTTCAACAGCCAGAGTGCGGCCGAGAAGGAACACATCGTCGCGGCCTTCCGCTTCGAGCTGTCGAAGCTCGAGGTGCCGGCGATCCGCCAGCGCGTGGTCGACAACCTGGCACACGTGGACGAGAAGCTCGCGCGCCGCGTGGCGGAGCCGCTGGGCATCGGCGAGCCCGACGCCAAGGCCGCGGCAGGCCGCGCGGGCTTTCGCGAACACCGCATCCAGCTGCCCATCGACGAATCGCCGGCGCTCAGCATGGCCGGCACCGGCGACGGTTCGATCCGCACGCGCAAGATCGCGATCCTCGTGGCCGATGGTGTCGACTCGGCGTCGCTGAAGCCGATCCGCGATGCACTCGAACATGCCGGTGCGCAATGCAAGGTGGTGGGGCCGCGCCTGGGCACCGTGGCCAGCGCATCGAAGCGGCAGATCGACGTCGACATGACCTTTGCCAACACGCCATCGGTGATGTTCGATGCGGTGCTCGTGCCGGCCGGCACCGAAAGCGCCGCTACGCTTGCAGGGCTGGGCGATGCGGTGCACTTCGTGCTCGAGGCCTACAAGCATTGCAAGGCAATCTGCACGGTGGGCGACGGCGTGAAGCTGCTTTCGACGCTGGGCATCGGTGCGGACACCGACGCCCCCGCGGGTGTCGTCGTGGCCGTCACGCCGGTCACCAACCTGGGCGATGCCACCGCCGCCACGCAGATCGCGCAGGACTTCATCGCCGCCATCGCGAAGCATCGCCACTGGGACCGTGCCAACATCGACGCCGTGCCGGCTTGACGGGATCCGATAGTCCTTTTGCGCTAGACCGTATTGCGAGTAGCCGCAGCGGGAGCCCCCTCCTAGACTTTCCCCACGAGGCCTGAACGGCGCGCACTTCCGCGGCGTCGATCGTCTGCACCAGCAGACGCATGGGCCGCGCGCGGGGGTCCAATGGCGTGGTTTTCGAGATGGGGATGGGAGCGCCCTGCACGTCATCGTGCGGGGATCGCAGGAGCTCTCGGTCTGGCTGGCATTCTTCTTCTGGGCTACGGTCCTTCGGCATCGGCGCAGCAGGCGACGAGCGCCGAAGCCGCGGCCAGCAAGATGGAGCAGGCCCGGCTGGCCGACACCGACACCTTGCTGGCACTGACCAGCGAAGGTGCTGTTCTCTACGGGCAGGACGCGGTCAAGCTCTCGGGCTACCAGTACTGCAGCCAGGCCGTCGCGCTGGCGGAGGCCGGCGAGTTTCGCCAGAGCGTGCGCGCCGCCAGCAAGGCGCTGCACCTCGCCAACGCCACGCGCGATCCGAACCTGATGGCGATGGCCAATCGCGACCTGGCCATCGTCTACAGCTATTCGGGCCAGCTCGAGAAGGCCGAGGAATTCGCACGCGAAGCACTCAAGCACCCGGCGCGCGATCCCAAGCTGGTGGTCGGCCCGGTGCAGAAGGTGATCGGCGATGTGCGCACGCGCCGCGGCGACTTCTCCGGCGCCGTGCTCAGCTATGACGAGGCGCTCGCCAACAGCTCGCCGCGCTATGCGCCGCTGGTACAGGCCTCGCTCGTCAATGCGCTGATCGAATCGGGCGATGCCGTGCGGGCGCGCGAAGTGCTCGGCACCATGGCGCCGCCCAAGGACGCACCGCTCACCGCGCAGCTCGACCGCACCCGCGCACGCCTGCTGCTGGCCGAGAAGAAGCCGGCCGAGGCGCGCGACCTGTACCGCGCGCTGACCGCGCGCCAGGTGGGCGTCGACACCGAGTACTACCGCCTCTGGGCCTGGGACGGCGTGGCGCGCAGCGAAATGGCGCTGGGCCAGAAGCAGGCCGCGGCCGAGGCCGTGGGCCAGGCGCTCGGCGGCGTGGACAAGGTGCGTGCCAAGTTCCGCAGCGAAGAATTCAAGATGGGCCTGTTCTCGGACCTGCAGTCGGTGTTCGAGCGCGGCGTGTCGATCTACAGCGATGCGGGCGATGCGCGGCAGGCCTTCGAGGTCAGCGAGCACAGCCGCTCGCGTGCGCTGCTCGATGCGGTGCGTGGACGCGCCAAGATCGGCGACCAGGCCGCCAACACCGTCGACCTTGCCACGCTGCAGCGCACGCTGGCGGCCGACGAGCGCGTGGTGCAGTTCCATTCGCTGCCCGACCGGCTGGTGGTGTGGGTCGTGAGCCCGAGTGCGATCCAGGAAAAGACGGTGGCGGTCAAGCGCGACGAGCTCAACGAGCTGGTCGAGACCTTCCGCAACTCCATCGTGCGCGGACGCCGCACCGCCATCACCAACGCCGACAAGCTCGGCGCCGCGCTGCTCGGCCCGCTCGGCCTCGCGCCGGGCCAGCGCCTCATCATCGTGCCCCACGGCCCGCTGCACTACCTGCCGTTCCAGGCACTGCGCCTCGACGGCCGCTACGTGATCGAGACGCACCCGGTGTCGGTGGCGCCGTCCATCAGCATCGCCGTGCAGCTCGCGCAGCGCACGCCGCGCGTGAGCGCAGCGCTGGTGGCCTTCGGCAATCCGCGCATCGAGGACAAGTACGACCTGCCGGGCGCCGAGACCGAGGTGAAGCAGCTCGCCCAGCTGTTCCCGCGCAACACGGTGTACATGGGCGCGGCCGCCACCAAGACGCAGTTCCGCGACGTGGCCGCGCGCTCGCCGCTGATGCACGTGGCGGCGCATGCGGAGGCCGATGCGGTCGATCCGCTGTATTCGCGCATCCTGCTGGCCAACGAAGGCGGCAAGCAGAATTTCCTGGAGGCGCACGAGATCCTCGGGCTGCCGATGGACGGCACCGCGCTGGTCACGCTCTCGGCCTGCGAGTCGGGGCTCGGCCGCATCGCGCAGGGCGACGAGGTGCTGGGTTTCACGCGCTCCTTCCTGTCCGCCGGCAGTTCCAGCCTGATCGCTTCGCTGTGGCCGGTGTCGGACGACGCAACCGCGGTGCTCATGAGCACGCTCTACGGCGAGCTCTCGAAGGGCCGCGACATCCAGAAGGCCATGCAGGCCGGACAACTGGCCGTGCTGAAGGATCCCAAGATGTCCCATCCCTTCTTCTGGGCGCCGTTCAATTTGATCGGCAACTGGCGTCTCACCGTGGGCAGCTGACATGAAACCTTGCTTGTCGATTCGTCGCGTTGCTGTTTTGCATGGAGTGCGTGAGCTGTGGCGCGATCCCGCCGACGGTGTGCTCTGCTCCGCGAATGTCCCCCGGCGCGGCCTAGGGCCGCATGCCTCCTCCTTTATTTCGCTGCGCAGAGCACACCATCGGCGTGATCGCTCAGAGCACTTG